>NZ_JAYWVC010000157.1:0-19333 GCF_036281785.1 Streptomyces chiangmaiensis
CGACAGGTCGTCCTGGGTCCCGAGCCAGGCGCCAGAGTGATGGGACGAGATAGGGCGGTCGTGCGCCGGTCACGCTGTAACATGAGGCACATTGGAACAAAAACGTTCGAATACCTGCCAGCAACCAGCACTGACGCCGCCGATGGCCGTGGCCAAGCGGCGCAACGAACTACGCCAGCCCGGGGTCAGCTCAAGAACTCGGCCAGCGGGAACGAACGGCGACTCCGCGGTGGAATCAGAAAGTTCTGGCGGTGCGTGGTGTGAACTACTGCGTTCAGGCCGGCCTTGGGTGAGCGCGGGGAGAAGTCGATTCTTTTACCGTCAGGGTAGTAGCCGTCCATCGCCGGGCGAATACGGTTAAACGTCTCGGACGTCGGCACGAAGATCAGAAAGTGCAACCCGGCTGCCTTCTGGGTGCTGTAATGGTCGCCGACCGGTCGGAGGTATAGCGGAACGGGTTGTCCAGCGTGGCGCGTCCGGACGACTGAAGGCCGTCAGGGCGATATCGTCATAAAATTGGCAAGCCATTCTCGGCCCACCGTGCCGAAGATGGCATCGTAAATGCGTGTGAAACAGATCGGAACCAGACAGGCCGACTACTCCGCGTCGCCACCGCGACGAGCGCGGCGGGGAGCGCCGGGTTGCTGCTGTCCCCGAGGCGTGCCTCGGCCCTCGTTCCTGGGTCGGCCAAGGTACCCCCTATAGCCAAGGCGTCCGCGCTCCCCAACGAGATCCTGCAGCCCGGCAAGGGGCCCATCCACGGTCAGCACTACCTGCATTCCCTGCCCGACCAGGTCCGCTGGGGCTACGTCCCGGCGCTCGGCGCCGCGCCGGTGCTGCGGATGCGCTCGGAGGAAACGGTGACCGTCGATTCGATCTCGCACGAGGGCCTCCTGGAGGACCAGGGGCGCGACCCGATAGCCTTCTTCGGCTCCCACGGGGTGCCCGCTGACCAGGTGCTCAGCGACGCGATCGCGGTTGCCCGCCACTACACCAGGACCCGCAGGAGCTTCGACGTCGACGGGCCGCACGTGGTGACCGGGCCGGTGTATGTCGAAGGCGCGAGGCCCGGTGACGTGCTGAAGATCGAAGTGCTCTCGCTGCTGCTCAGGGTTCCCTATGGTGTCGTGTCGAACCGCCACGGGTTGGGTGCCCTCGCCCGTAAGCCCGGTGGTGGACCACCGGCGGGCATCACGTTGAACGAGGTCATGCCGCCGGTGTCGACCGACGGCCGTGCCACGCGGAATCCGTTGGACTACGGCGACGTCTTCGAGTTCACGCCGGTCCGCCGAGGCCGTGACGGTGGGCCCGTCGGAGTACTGCCGGTGGGGACCTCGGGTCAGGCAGCGTTCCCGCTCCACCCCCACATGGGCATGATGGGCGTCGCCTTTGCCTCGGTGGACGCGCTCACGGCGCCGCAGCTCAACTCCATCCCACCGACCCTCGGGGCGGGCAACATCGACATCAGGCTGCTCGGTGAGGGTGCAACCTTCTACGTTCCGGTGTTCTCGGAAGGCGCGCTGTTCTACACGGGCGACTCGCACATGGCTATGGGCAACGGGGAGGTGGCGCTCACCGCGATGGAGGGGTCGCTGCGCACGACGTTCCGACTGACGGTATGCAAGAAGGGCTCCGGCGACGCACCGTCCGTCGCCTTCTACTACCCGTTCGCCGAGACTCCCCAAGCGTGGGTGGCGGTCGGCCTGTCCGACCCCGACGGATCCCAGCACGGGCAGTGCCAGACGCTACGGCACCCGGATCGACTCCTACCCCTTCCCCAAGGGCGACAACGTCCGCCAGGAGTGGGCCGCCGAGCAGGTCGGCCGGGACGGCTTCACCATCCTGGAGGCCGTCTGGGCACCTCAGGCTCCAGCGTGGTTACGGGAAGTCCCCGCTGTCCAGGTCCTGCGCCGGGCCTGGGTGGAGCGGTACCACCGCGACGGCGAGGATGTGCTCTCGGGGGAGGGCAAAGACCTCCCGCCGTTCAGACGCCGGGCTCTCCTCGCCCTATGATCCCGACGCCCGCTACGCGACCGGTGGAGACGAGTGGTACGGGGGAGTTTCTCCGGGCCGGATCGACGCCCTTGTTGGGTGACGACGGTCAGAAGGTGGATCCGTGCAGGCGTCGAAACGACCGCCGGCGCGGCCAGCCGCTCGCGCACCGGGCTCTGCCGGTGCGGCTGTTCGGCCAAGACATCCACGAGCACTTCAGGTAGGGCCGGCCCCAGCAGGCCACCGGGGCCCGGGCGCTACCCCCGATCCCCGAGGGCTGCCGGAGGCTGGGGGGAGGGAGTAGGTGCGCCCATGCGTTGGGCTGCCATGACTTGTCCGGCCTCCGCGTCGGACGAAGCGACCACCTCGGAGCGACGACTGCCCCGGTCCATGAGGCCGCCCGTGAAGGCGAGGCCGAGACCGGCCATGGCGAGAGCCGCGCCGATCAGGTTGGGCGAGGCCCAGCCCCAGCCCGCCGAGATGACCAGGCCGCCAAGCCAGGCGCCGCCCGCGTTGGCAAGATTGAAGGCGGAGTGGTTGGAGGCCGCCGCCATCGTCGGAGCGTTCTGCGCCTTGGCCATGAGCAGCATCTGGACGGGCGTGGTGATGAGGGAACCCAGCGCGCCGATGAAGGTGATCGTCACCAGCGCGGGCACGGTGCTGTGGACGGTGAAGTAGAACGTCACTAGCGCTGCGGCGAGCAGAGCAAGACCCGCGTACAGCGTCGGCCGCAGAGCGCGGTCCGTGAGTGGGCCCGCAACCAGAGTGCCGAGGGTCATGCCGACGCCGTAGAGCGCGAGGACCAGGGTGGTCGAGGAGTCGGAGATGCCCGTCAGGTGCGTCAGCATGGGCACGAGGTAGCTGTAGACGGCGAAGAAGCCACCGAACCCGACAACGGCCGTGGCCAGGCCGATCGCCACCTGCTTGTTGCCCATCGCCCGCAGCTCGTGCCGGATGCCGGACTGCTGGCCGCGTGGCTGGTGAGGAATGAAGAAGGCCAGCGAGGCAAGGGCGACGAGGCCGATGACGGCGACCGCGTAGTAGGCGGACCGCCAGCCCAGCTGCTGGCCGAGGGCCGTGCCGGCCGGTACACCGACGATGTTGGCAATGGTGAGTCCGAGGAACATCCTCGAGACGGCACGTGCCGCCCGTTCGGGGGCGACCAGCCGGGAGGCGACGACGGCGCCTACGCCGAACAGTGCTCCGTGCGGCAAACCTGCCAGGAAGCGCGCGGCAAAGAGCAGGCCGAAGTCGGGAGCGAGCGCGGACGCGGTGTTGCCGACCACGAATAGCCCGGACAGGAGCAGCAGCAGCCGCTTGTGGGATACGCGCGCCCCGATGCCCGTCAGCACGGGGGCGCCGACGACGACGCCGAGCGCGTAAGCCGAGACGAGGTTGCCGGCGTGCGGCACGGACACGCCGATCCCGTCAGCGATCTGGGGCAGCAGCCCCATCGTGGCGAACTCGGTCGTGCCGACGCCGAACGCGACGACAGCCAGGGCCAGCAGAGCCAGTGGCATGGCGTAGGGGAACCTTTCGAGACAGCGGTCCGGGGACGGATGGAGGAAGGCGTGCCTGGGGTCCTCTCCGGCCCCGTGACCAGCCCTGCGCAACCCCAGAACGAGGCAAGCCCCCTGAGGGCAGCAGCGGGACAAGGCCTCGCATTCCAAGATTGATCAGCACATGTCGGTGACCTCTGTCACGCCGTCTTTGCGGGTGACGGGGCACGAGGAGGTATGTCTGAACGCGCACCCGCGCAGTGGCGGCAGCGATGGGACGTGTGACATCGGGGGATGGCGGCTCGTTGGGGAGCAGGCTGAGCCGGTGGTGGCGCGCATGCGTACGGCGGGCGGAGGCCGGTGAGTCCGACGGTGTGTGCCGAGGCCGTCGAGGGAGCGTCGCGGCGAGGGCCGGGGCGGGCCCTGCAGCGCCCAGCGGGCCGGCGGTGTCAGCGGGCCGCCCATGCTTCCACCGCTGTCGTCACCGGCGCCCCCGTCCGAGCCGACTCCTCGACCGCCATCGCCAGCAGATGGTCCTGGCAGCCCTCGGCCAGCGGATACGGTTCCGGGCTGGCGTCCCGCACCCATGCGCCCGTGCGGCACAGCAGGTCCACTACCGCGAGATCGTCCTCGGACAGGCTCGCGCCCAGATAGTCGTTGCGCCACACCACCCGTCCGTCGAAGGAGATGTGGTGCACCTCGGCGCCTTCCAGGTTGAGATCCGTGCCGGTGCGGCGCCGCATCAGAGGGGACTCCACGGGGCTACGTGGATCGGCCATCCGCACCACGGTGTCGTCCACGATCTCGCCGAGTGAGCCGCGCACCACGACGCGGCGGGCTCGCAGCGGATTCCACCACTGGTTGTCCGTGAAGTCGTACAGGCCCGTGCGGGCCGCGCCGAAGTCGAGGAAAGCGAGGGTGGTGACGGCGTCCTTGGGCATCAGGTCGTCCGACCAGCCGCGGGGGGACAGCGGGTCGGCGAGCGGGGCGGTGAAGGCCCGGGCCGTCACCGTCGCGGGCCTGGAACCGACGTCCAGCGTGTGCCGGATCAGCGAGATCGCGTGGTACATGTGTGTCGAGGACACCTGGACCGACGTGACCTCGCCGATCAGGCCCTGCCTCACGAGCGCGATACGAGCGGCGTGGCCCGGCATGAGCGGGTACTGCTCAGCAACTTGGACGAGTGCACCGCCGCCGACGCGTGTTGCGCCCCCGACGGCGCCCCACAACTCCCGCAGCCCGACAACGTCGGGTGCCGGCGGCGTTTCGGCGAGGACCGGTACCTCGCGCTCGACGAGTTCTCTTACGACCTCGGGCGTGACGTCCCACGGCACCGACGCGACCACGAACTCCGGCCCGATGCTGCACAGTTCGCCGACCGTGCCGAAGGCGGGTACCCCCCACGCGGCCTCAACCTGCGCGGCCCGTGCGGCCGAGCGCGTTACCACGCCGGCCACTGCCAGCCGTTCCGGCAGCGCCCGCGCCAGCCGTGCGAGGAACGCAGCGCGCCAGCCACTGCCCACGATGCCGAAACGTACGGGTGCCGCGCTCACGTGTCCGCTCCTTCATACATGGGGCCGGGGAGTCCATCTGCGTGCCGACGTGAGGTGATCGCCGCTGTCGGCTCCGCCGCCCCGTGGAACTCGGCGATCAGTTCCGCTTGCGCCAGGGGCGCCGTGGTGTCGACGAGATCGCGCGCGGCAACGACCATGCGGCCGAGGCAGTGGCCCCGCGGGCCGCCATGGCCCACTCCGCGTCGTCATCCCGACGGGTACGTGCGCATTCCTTGGAGCCCTCGTGCGACGCGGACTCGGTGGCCGAGCCGGCGTCAAGCGCAAGCTGCACCGTGTCACACGCTGTCCAGCTCGGCGATTTCCTCGTCCGTCAGCTTCAGGTCCGCAGACGCTGCCGAGTCGCGGATGGTCTCCGGTCGGCTCGCGCCGGGGATCGGAACGACGGCCGGCGACTTGGCGAGCATCCAGGCCAGACAGACCTGCTGTGGGGTGACCCGGTGAGCCTCGGCAACCCGCGCGAACGGTGCGTAAGCCGAACCGAGTTTGCGCGCACGGGAGATGCCGCCCAGAGGACTCCACGGCAAGAACGCGATGCCGAGCTCGTCACACAGCCGAAGCTCCGGCTCGCTGGAGCGGAAGGCAGGCGAGAACTGGTTCTGGACGGAGACCAGGCGGCCGCCGAGGATCTCGTTGGCCTGCCGGATCTGCTCCGGGTTGGCGTTGGAGATACCGGCCATGCGGATCTTGCCCTCGTCGAGGAGCTCCCGCACCGCACCGACCGACTCCGCGTAGGGAATCCTGGGGTCGGGACGGTGGAACTGGTAGAGCCCGATGGCCTCCACGCCAAGGCGGCGCAGGGAGGCTTCACAGGCCTCCTTGATGTGCTTGGGGGAGCCGTCCAGCGTCCAGCTGCCGTCTCCGGGGCGCAGGTGGCCGCCCTTCGTGGCGACGAGGATCTGCGCACCCAGCGCGTGGCGGGCGAGAGCCTTGGCGATCAGGGTTTCGTTGTGACCGACTTCACCGGCGTCCCGGTGATAGGCGTCGGCGGTGTCGATCAGCGTCACACCGGCGTCGAGCGCGGCGTGAACAGTGGCGAGGGAGCGTGCCTCCTCCGGGCGGCCCTCGATCGACATGGGCATGCCGCCCAGGCCGATCGCGCTGACCTCGGTGTCACCGATTCGGCGAGTGTGCATGTGCTCGAGACCTCTTTCGACTTTCAGGCGGAACTGATGCCGGCCAATACCTGAGCTACGGGACTGCGGCGACGTCGGCACAACCCAGCGTCGATGAGCAGCAGCCAGGGGTCCAATAGAAGAAGGCGAACGCATTCAGCAGCAAATTCTCTGAATGGGGTGACCTTCACAACGCTCACCGATTGCAGCGCGAGCCGGATCGCGCGCAACGGTATGTCACTGGGCGCGTTCCGACTCCAGGAATCTCGCGGCAGTGCAGCCGCGCGCATGGCTGCCCCCGCTGCACCCCATCAGGCGGTGCACCGGCCAGGGTCTCCCGCACCACGATCGCCGCGCGCTCCGCATCCTCCCGCGAGACGTCGAGGTGGAACACGAAGCGGAACTGCGGTCCGCCCGTGCACAGCACACCCCTTGCCGCCAGCCGCCCCACCAGGTCCTGCGGCGTGACGCCCGCAATGGCCCGTGCGAACACCATATTGGTGCGTGCCGCGGCGACCTCCAGCCCCGGCACGCCGTCGAGGGCCTCGGCGAACAGGGCGGCGTTCGCGTGGTCCTCGGCCAACCGCTCGACGTGGTGGTCCAGCGCGTACGACGCGGCCGCAGCCAGCACTCCCGCCTGCCGCAAGCCGCCGCCCAGAACCTTCCTCCACCGCCGGGCCTCGCCGACGAATTCCCGCGAACCGAGCAACACCGAGCCCACCGGTGCTCTCAAGCCCTTGCTGAAGCACACCGACACGCTGTCGAAACGCTCCGCGATCTTCCGGGCCCCGTTGTACGGATCGCCGCCGCCGGCCACCGCGGCATTGAACAGCCTGGCACCGTCCAGGTGCGTCGCCAGCCCGTGCTTGTGGGCCACAGCCGTGGCTGCCTCCAGATACTCGGGCTCGATCACCGTGCCGCCGAACGTGTTCTCCAGACACAGCAGCCGGGTCCGCGCGAAATGCGGATCGTCCGGCTTGACCGCTGCCTCGATCCGCGTGAGGTCGAGCGTCCCGTCCTCCCCGTGCGGCAACGGCTGCGGCTGAATCCCTCCGAGCGCGGCCGCACCGCCGCCCTCATGGGAGTAGAGGTGCGCGTTCCCGCCAGCGATGTACTCGTCACCGCGCCCGCAGTGACTGAGCAGTGCGCACAGATTGCCTTGGGTGCCCGACGAGACGAAGAGCGCGGCTGGGAAGCCGAGCAACCCCGCCACCCGTTCCTGGAACGCGTTCACGCTCGCACGGATCCTGCTCGGCGCGGCACCACCGGTAGTAGGTGGAGGAGGGGACGTGCAGTTCCCGGAGTACGGGCTCGACCCCCAGATGCGGGTGCTCGTCGATGAGCGCTCTCACCTGGGCCGGGTCGGGTCGAGCTGCGCGGCGAAAAAAGCCGAAGCCGTCCGCAGGACCTCGTTCGCCCGGCGCAGCTCGCGTACCTCGCGGCGCAGCTGGGCCAGCTCCTCCTTCTCCTCGGTGGTGAGCAGGTCGTCCCGCTCGCCGGCATCCGCCTCGGCCTGCCGGATCCAGCCGCGCAGGGCCTCGTGATGCACGCCGAGTTCCTCGGCCATGCGACGGATGACGGGCTTCGGTTCCGACGCGCGGTACATCCGCACCGCACGTTCACGCAACTCCAGCGGCTATTTCCTGGGGGCAGGCATCGTCAGATCTCCTCTCACGAGATCCATCTGACCTGCTGTCACCCCTCCTCGCATCTCGGGGGAACCTCAGCCGGTGACCTGCACCGCGCCCAAGGCCTGATCCCGGCCGCTGGGGAATACGTCAACGCCATCACCCAGCCGTACGAACGAGAGCAGGCGCTGACGGACCTCGCGGCGGCCGTCGCCAAAGCCGGCGACGACGACGGCGCCGAGCAACTTGCCAGAGCGATCAGCAGTACATTCCAGCAGGTGCGTGCGCTGACCCGGCTGGTGGGCGTGGCGGCCCGGGCCGGACGGCGGACACGCGCGGAGGAACTCGCCCGCACCGTAGTGGACATGACCAGCAGGTCCACCGACGACTCCTCATCGGCGTGGCTGCTGACGGAGCTGGTGACGGCGGTCGCCGGGAGCGGCGACACCCACCGCGCCGGTGAACTCGCCCGCGCGGCGGCGGCACGGGCTTACGACTTGATGTGCGATTGAGGGTGGGGCGTGCTGGCCTGGAGGGTTGGCTGGTGGGTGATTACCGCATGGCTGTGCGGTCGGAGACCAGGCCGGCGATGGCCAGGTGGGTCTCGTCGTAGTACTCGCGGCGTCCGATCCACCGCTGGAGGGGCCGCCACTGCTTGTGCTCGGCGTTGGCGTGCTCGACCGGGATCCGTTCGGAGGACTGTTGCGTGCGGGCCGCCTGCCAGTCGGCCACTTCCTTGGGTGAGGCGTCCTTCTTCGGCTTCAGCGGCGGGGCTTCGATCTGGTCCGGGAACTGCTTGGCCAGGCCCCGATAGCCCGCGTCCACCTTGGCTTTTACCTGGGGGAACCGCTCGAACAGGTCGCAGATGCCCTCGGTCTTCAGCGCCGTCTGATCGTGCATACGACCGGGCCGCAAGGCCCCGGTCCACAGCGTGCGGCCCTTCTCGTCACTGATGACGGTGGCCTTCTTGGTGTTCTGCTTCATCTTGCCGGAGACGAAAGCGCGCCGCCCAGGCCTGTTCGCCCGGGGGCGGCGCACTCTCACCTCGGTTCCGTCGATCCGCAACTCCACGCCATGGCAAGCGGCATAGGCGAAAACGTCAGCCAGGGTGCGAAGCCGCAGGTCCGGGGCTGCAGGGATGGCGAAGCCCCGGGCGGCAAGCAAGGGGCGCACCTCGTGAACGGCGCGGGTGATCGTGGAGCGGTCCACGCCGTAGAACAGGGCGAGGGCGGCGTGCGGGAGTTGGAAGCGCAGCACGACCAGGGTGGCAATGACCCGGTCGGTGAAGACGAGTTCATGGTCGGGGCCGGCTCCTGCGGCGCGCTGCCGGTCATGGCCTCGGCGTTCACGCAGCCGGGACTCCTCACGGGCCGTCCACGGCTCGGCCAGCTCCGCGATCAGCTTGCTTAAGCGGCGGCGCTGGATGCCGGTACAGATACGATGGCTCAAGGCCGTGCGGGCCCATCCTGACGTCACAATCATGATCGTTCCGCACGGCCGTTCACGTACTCAGGGCGGGGTGTCAGCTATCGCGCACCAAGTCGTTACGCGATCCCCGGCCCGAGACAGCAACTGTGGCAGCTGGGAGAGCTGGCGACCGCCGTGACGGCGGTCGGCGACCAGGATCTCGCCATGAGTCTTCTCCGCACCGCCGACCGGCTCCTGCGCGGCTTCGACCGCAACGAACAAGAAGCGCTACGGGGCGACCTGGCGAAGGTCGTGGCTGCGGCCGGAGACTACGCCGCCGCCGAGCAGCTCGCCGAGGGCATCTTCGACACCGGTGAGCAGGCACTGGTTCTGGCGAAGATTGCCGAGGCAGCTGCCGCGGCCGACGACCATGATCGCGTAGCGGAACTGACCGACATGGTAGAGGAACTCCGTTCCTTGGCCACAAACACAAATCTGCTCGTCCAGGCCTTGACGGCGCTGGTGGAGGCCGTGACGGCGACCGGCGACCACGGCCGTGCCGAGACACTCGCCCACGCCATTCCTGAACCTGATCAGCAAGCGTGGACGCTTGCGCAACTGGCCAAAGCAGCCGAACCAGCTCAGGCCGTGCGGTTGATCGCCGAGGCATTCCACCAAGGCAGATGGACGATTCCACTGGCCAGTCTGGCCGCGCTGGATCCCTCCGTCGTGCAGATGCTCGCTGATGAGCACGCTTCTCGACACACCCTGCGCGCGGCCTCAGGCCAGACCCTGGCGCCGCCCTCTGCGTAGTTCCGCACGGCCCCGGCGCCTCGGTGTGGCCCGGCGCGGTCCTGGCCCTGCCGCCCGCCCCGCCCCGTGCGGCTGGCCCTGGCGCGGAATGCGACGGGCGCCGCAGATCGCCCGCCCGCTGGCCCTGGCCCTCGACGAAGCCCCCGCACCCGCCGTCTACGCCCAACTCGCCGCCGATGCCCGTGCTTTGACCCAGCAGCGCGGCCCCGAGCAGCTTTCCGCGCACGATGCTCTCTTTTGGCCTCCTCCGCCGCGACCTCGTCGTGGGACCCGAACGACTCGCGATGCTCGGCGACGCCGTGTTCGCCATCGCGATCACACTGCTCGCATTCGAGATCACCGTCCCTGAGGGCCTGCCCGAATCCCATGTCGCCCACGCCGTCCGGGACGCGATGCCCACCGTCGGCGCGTATCTGTTCAGCTTCGCCGTCATCGGCGCACTCTGGCCGGCCCAGCACGCCCTGTTCCATCTGATCACGACGCTCGACCGCTGGCTGCTTTACCTCTGCTTCGCCCTCCTCGCAGTCGTGGCCACGCTCCCGTTCCCGACCCGGCTGATCAGCGAGTACGGCGGCACGGCGACGGCAACCGCCTTCTATGCGCCGGCGATTGCCCTGAGCATCGCCCTCCTCTGCGGGATGTATCTGCGCCTCCTGGCCAGGCCCGCGCTGGCGGCGTCGCATGCTGCGCCCGCGCGGCTGAGGGAGGCGGTCCGCCGCAGCCTCCTGATGGCCCTGGTTTTCGCCGGCTCGCTCCCGGTGGCGTTCTTCTCGCCGACCCTCGCCAAGTGCTGCTGGCTGCTGGCGATCCCGGTTCGGCTGGTGTTCCGCGAGGCGCCCACCAGCGCACGGGACCGGCCGAGGAAAGTGCCGGTCAGGAGGGGTAGTCGGCCGGGGCGAGCGGCGATGAGTCGACGGGGCCAGGCGGACGCTTTTGGTGCCGGCGGCGCCGCCGAACGCGGTGGGACCGCGCTCGGTGAGATCCAGGCCGCGCCGGGCGACGAGCGACGGCACCGGTCACCGGTCGCCGAAGAATTCCCGCCCGACCTGGCCGGCCGCCGGACTCGCAGCGCTGCGAGGCCTCACCCCCGTATGCCGGTGACGGCAACACCCTCACGGAACGGCCCCTCGGCCATCAGGAAGGCGGGCAGGCCTCGAGCAGGGTGTCGGCCATCGCCACCGCCGCGGGAGATATGGGGAGTTCCGCCGTGGTGGCCAGTGACAGCGTCCACGTGATGGTGGGACTGATCGGAACGGCGCGGAGGTCCGTGTAGTGGCCGGCCGGCGTGGCGGGCATCAGGCTGATGCCGAGCCCGTTGCGGACGAGACCGGCGGCGGTGTCGTAGTCGGCCACCTCGTAGGGGGCGTCCGGGGCGATGCCTGCGGCGGCGAAGGCATCGTCGGTCTCTAGGCGGATACCCCAGCCTGCGGCGAAGCGCACGACCGTTTCCTCGGCAAGGTCCGCCACGTGGATCTGGCTGCTGTCGCCGAGCCGGTGGTCGGGTCGGCAGAGCAGGACCATGGGGTCGCGCGCGACCGGTCGAAGGGTGACCTGCCTCGATGCCGTGGTGGCCGCGACCAGGGCGAGGTCGAGTGAACCGTCCACGACGGCGGCGAGGTGCGCGGCTGTGCCGGTGACGCCCTGGTGCAGCCGAATCGACACCAGAGGATAGCGGGTGTGGAAGCGGCCCAGCGCAGCGGGCAGGTCGAGGGGCCCGGAGGACATCAGGATCCCGAGGTCGACGCTGCCGCCGAGCTGCTCCCGGTACTGGGCGACCGAATTCCTCGCGCGCCGGGCTGCGGCCAGGGTGCTGCGGGCCTCGGTGAGGAATGCGGCACCGGCGGGGGTCAGCGTGATCCGGTGCCCGGCCCGGTCGAGAAGCTGCATATCGAGCTCGCGTTCAAGCTTGGCGATGGCCGTCGACACTGCCGACTGCACGACATGGGCCCGCTCGGCACCCCGAGAGAAGCTGCGTTCCTCGGCGACGGCGACAAAGTACTCCAGCTGACGTAGCTCCATCCTCTCAATATCTCATATCGAGATGTTGACCATCTAAAGTTTTCGCTAGACGAGATGAAGCCTCCCGTCTGATGCTTTTCGGCAAGGACGCGGACAGAAAGGAGTCGAGCGATGTCCATCGATCTGACCGAGGAAACGATCACAGACGCCGTTCAGCAGACCTTTGAGGGGTGCACGAACGAGCGCATGCGCGAGGTCTTCGTGACGCTCGTCCAGCATCTGCACGACTTCGCCCGCGAGGTCCGACTCACCAGTGAGGAATGGTTCACCGCGGTCGACTTCCTGGAGCGGGTCGGTCGCATCTCCAGTCCGACCCGGCAGGAGTTCGTGCTGCTCTCGGACATCCTGGGGCTCAGCGTCCTGGTCGACCAGATCAACCACGGCAACGGCTCTGCCACCGACTCCACCCTGCTCGGCCCCTTCTATGTGGAAGGCCGGCCGCGCGCGGAGAACGGCGCCGACATCTCCGGCGGTGTCGCAGGCATGCCGTTGTTCTTCAGCGGCACGGTGGTGGACCCGGACGGGCGGCCGGTGGTCGGCGCGGACGTGGACACCTGGCACAGCGACAGTGAGGGTTTCTACGACGTGCAGCAGGCGGACAAGCTGCACGGCGAGCCCGCCATGCGGGCGCTACTGGACACGGACGACGACGGACGGTTCTGGTACCGCTCGATCGTGCCGCGGTACTACCCGGTCCCGACCGACGGACCCTGCGGCGAGATCCTCCGCGCCGCCGGGCGCTCGCCGATGCGGCCGGAGCACATCCATTTCTGGCTCCACGCCGAAGGCTACGAACCGCTGGTCACCATGCTGTTCCGCGGCGACGACCCGTACCTGGAGCGGGACGCTGTCTTCGGCGCCAAGCGCTCGCTGGTCGCCGACTTCGTCCAGCACGAGGCCGGCGAGACCGCGCCGCACGGCACCGTGATGTCCGAGCCCTTCCAGACCGTCGAGTGGACCTTCACCCTCGCCCCGGCTCGAGGGTGACCACACCGCACCGGACGTACCACCCGCTGATCATCAGCCCAGAAAGGACACCTGCGTGCGCGCGCTACGCTTCGACCAGTTCGGAGGCCCCGACGTCCTGCGGGTCGCCGAACTGCCTGATCCCCTGGCCACCGACGGCACGGCCGTGGTCGCCGTCCGGGCAGCCTCGGTCAACCCCTCCGACCTGAAGAACGTCGCCGGCATCATGGAGGGCACGGTGCTGCCCCGCGTGCCCGGCCGCGACTTCGCCGGCATCGTCGTCGACGGTCCACCGCAGTGGCGCGGCGTGGAGGTGTGGGGCACCGGCGGCGACGTTGGCTTCACCCTGGACGGCTCGCACGCGGAGTACATCCGTGTGCCGGTCACCGCACTCGCCCGCAAGCCGGCAGCACTGAGCTTCGAGGAGGCCTCGGCGGTCGGCGTCAACTTCGTGATTGGCTGGCTCGGTGCCGTCGAGATCGCGCACCTGAGCCGGGGTGAGACCGTCGTCGTCTTCGGCATTTCCGGCGGGGTGGGCGGCGCCGTCGCCCAGATCGCGCGGACCCGCGGGGCCCGGGTGCTCGGCGTCGACCGGGTTCCCCCCGCCGACGGCACTCCGGCAGCGGAGATCATCGACGCGTTCGTTCCCTTCACCCCCGACGCGGACGCCGTGGCCGACACCCTGCTCGCGCACACCGGCGGCCGGGGAGCCGAGGTCGTCTACGACGCAGTCGGCGGCGTCACCACCGCCGCGGCCCTCGCCTCGCTGGCCCAGCGGGGCAGACTGGTGGTCATCAGCGCGGTCGGCACACCCACGGTGGAGATCAACCTGCCGGACTTCTACCACCGCGAGGCCCGGATGCTGGGTGCGGACAGCCGCAAGCTCGACGTTACGGAGTCGGCCGAGTGTCTGGCCGTTCTCACCCCCTACTTCGAGCGCGGCGAGTTCCGGCCACTGCCGGTCGCGCACCAGTTCGGCCTCGATGAGGGACACAAGGCCTACACGGCGGTGGCGGAACAGGTTTCCGGCCGCGTCGTCATCGTTCCCTGAGGCCGCCCACGACCACTGAGAAAGGCGACGCCATGACGCGCTGCGCCGGCGCCCGTATCACCGTTCTCGACGAGAACTTCATCGACATCCTTCTGCCGTCGACCCCCCACGTACGCCGCTACAACATGGATCAGCACTTCAATTCCCGGTATGGCGAACTGCTCGCCGAGAACGGGTTGTGCTTCCTCGTGGAGACGTTCACCGAGGGCAGCTCCACGACGATCCTCTTCGACGCCGGGCTGACCGCCGACGTCGTGCTGCACAACGCGCACCACCTCGGCGTGGACCTGCACGAGGTGGAGGCGGTGGTGCTCAGCCACGGCCATCCCGACCACTTCGGCGGCATCAACGGAGTACTCGAGGCGATCGGCCATCCGACCCCGGTGATCGCACATCCCGACGCGTTCGACCCGCGGATGATCGTCAAACCGCACACCACCCTGCCGATGATCAACATCGGGCTGACACGGGAGGGAATCCGGACATCGGGCGGCCACCTGATGGAGGCACGGAACTCCATCCCGCTCGGCCCTGGCCTGCTCACCTCGGGCGAGATGCAGACCACCGCAGACTTCGAGTTCGAAGCCCCCGCCGGACGGCTGTGCGTCCACGCCGACGGCCGCGTCGAGGCGGACAACATCAACGACCACCAGGTCCTCGGCATCGACGTCGAGGGTCACGGGCTGATCGTCATCGACCCGTGCGGACACCGCGGGGTCGTCAGCTCGATCGAACACATGCGAGCCCTCACCGGCACCGACACGCTCTACGGCGTCCTCGGCGGATTCCACACCGGACACCCCGGCATCAGCGCCAACCGGATCGACAACACCGCCAAGGCGCTCGCCGCCTACGAGCCGCGGCTGGTCGCTCCCATGCACTGCAGCGGATTCCCGCTCAAGAAGGCCGTCGCCGACCTCGTCCCAGACGCCTTCGAAATCGTCACCGCCGGCACGGTGCTCACCATCGGTGACGTGCCGCCCGACACCCGTATCTGGCGCTGACGACACGGCCGTCCGAGTAACGAAAAAGGTCAACGATGACTCATAGAACGCTCATCAAGGGTGGCACGATCTACAGCGTCGATCCCGACATCGGGGAACTGCCCCGCGGTGACGTGCTGGTGGAAGACGACACGATCATGGCCGTGGCCGAGCACATCCCGGCGACGGATGCGCACATCATCGACGCCACCGACCGGATCGTCCTGCCGGGGCTGATCGACACCCACCGGCATCTGTGGCAGGCCGCGCTGCGGCAGCTCGCGGCGGACTGGACCCTCGGCCAGTACATCGACCACATGCTGCTGGAACTGGGGCCGAGGTTCTCCCCGGACGACGTGTACGTGGCCGAACTGCTCGGCGCGATGGAGGCCATCGATGCCGGTGTCACCACCGTCATGGACTGGGCCCACATCATGCGCAGCCCGGACCACGCCGACGAGGCCGTACGCGGACTCGTCGACTCCGGCATCCGGGCGGTGTTCGGTTACGGCAACCCCGGAGGGCCGCCCGCCGACTGGTACGCCCGTGACGTGACAAGGGTGGCGGAGCGCTACTTCTCCTCCGAGGGTGGACTGGTCACGTTCGCGCTGGCCAGCATGGGTCCGGAGTTCGGGTCGGTCGAGGACACGCTGTCCGATCTCACACTGGCCCGCGAACTGGGCATCCGCGCCTCGATGCACGTGGGCGTCGGCGCACTGGGCAAGCAGCGGTCGATCACGGAGCTGCACCGACGCGGTCTGCTGGGCCCCGATCTGATTTACGTCCACTGCAACACCTGCACCGACGCCGAACTGCGGCTGATCGCCGACACCGGGGGACATGCCTCGATCTCGCCACGCGTGGAGATGCAGATGGGTCACGGTTATCCGGCGACCGGGCGGCTGTGCGCGGCGGGGGTGGTGCCGAGCCTGAGCATCGACGTGGTCTCCGGAGTGGGGGGCAGCCTCTTCGCCGAAATGCGCGGCACGCTCGAAGCCGAGCGCGGCTGGCAGCACCATGCCGCGCTCTCCCGCGACGAGACGCTGCCGGAGCTGACGATCAGCACCCGGGACGTGGTCCGCATGGCCACGATCGAAGGCGCGCGCACCCTCGGGCTGGAAAGCAGGATCGGGTCGCTGACCCCCGGCAAGCAGGCCGACATCATCCTGCTCGACACCGACCGGCCGAACCTGTCGCCCGTGAACAGCGTGTCCGCGGCCATCACCCTCGCCGACAACGAGAACGTCGACACCGTGCTGATCGCAGGCCGGGTGGTCAAGCAGGGCGGACGGATATCCGGGCACGACCTGCGGGCTGTACGAGGACGCGCACACAGTTCCCGGGACCGCCTTCTGGAGTCCTGGTCCGGCCCCCGCTCCACGGCCGCATCGGCGGCCCAGCCTCGCGCCTGACCCGTACCCCGGCGACGCGCGATCGACAACGACGAGGTTGTTTCATGGACACATCACCCGACACCGCTCCCGCCGATCAGATCTTCCTCAACGGGCTGGTCTGGCCGGGCGGTGCCCGACAGGTGGGACCCGAACCGACCGCACTGGCCGTGCGTGACGGCAGGGTGGTGGCGTACGGCAGTGACGCGGAGATCCGCGCCTTGTCCGGCAGTCGGTCGGCCACGGTCGACCTGCGTGGCCGCCGCGTGATTCCCGGCCTGATCGACGGCCACATGCACGCCGTGCGCGGCGGCGCGACCTGGGCGAGCGAACTGCGTTGGACGGACGTACCCGACCTGCCGACGGCGCTCGCCAGGCTTCGCGCCGCAGTCGAGACGGCGCGCCCCGGGGAATGGATCCGGGTCGTCGGCGGGTGGCACCCCTGCCAGTTCGCCGAATTGCGCGAGCCCACGCGTGCCGAGTTGGACGCACTCGCTCCGGACCACCCGGTGTACGTGCAGGCGCTGTACGAGGTGGCGGTGCTCAACTCGGCGGCGCTCCACGCGGCCGGCATCGACGCCGCCACCCCCGACCCCGACGGCGGTCACCTCGAGCGCGACCCGGTGACCGGCGAGCTCACCGGCAGGGTGTTCGGCATGGGCGCGTTCAACCGCGTCCTGGGCGCCATTGCACCTGTCACACCGGAGAGGGAACGACGCTCCACCGCGGCGATGCTGGCCGACCTGCACGCCCTCGGGTTGACCGGAATCGTCGACGCTGGCGGGTTCGGCATGCCGCCGCAACGGTACGAGCCGCTGTTCGCGCTCTGGCGCGACGGCGGTCTGTCGATGCGGATGCGGCTGTTCCTGTCCGCGGCGGACCCCGGGCAGGAATACAAGCAACTCGAGGAGTGGATGCGGCACACCCCGCCCCGGTTCGGCGACCCGATGCTGCGCTTCGCGGGCATCGGTGAGGTGGTGCACTACGGCTGCCACGACTTCGAAGGGCTCGAGGAGTTCTCGATCTCCGACGACGCCGCCGAGGAGCTCCAGCGGATCTCCTACCGCGCCGCCGAACAGGGCTGGCCGATGAACATCCATGCGGTGCTCGACGAGTCCATCGACAGGATCCTGACCTGCTGGGAAGCGGTGAACGAGCGGATCCCGCTGCGGGGGCTGCGGTTCTCGCTGTCCCACGCCGACCGCATCAGCGCGGGCAACCTGCGCCGGCTCGCCGCGTTGGGTGCGGGTGTGGTGCTGGACGACCACCAGGTCTTCAAGGCCGGCTTTTCGGAGGCGGCCTGGGGCGACGGTTCGATGACCGCAACACCGCCCATCGCGGACATGATCGCCGCCGGGATTCCCCTGGCAGCCGGTACCGACGCCACCCGCGCCTCCTCCCACAACCCCTGGTTGTCGTTGTGGTGGCTGATCACGGGAAACTCCGCGGACGGCGTACCGCGACGCGCCGCTCGCCACCGGATGTCCCGGGAGCGTGCCCTGGAGTGTTACACCACGGGCAGCGCCTGGCTCAGCTACGAGGAAAACACTCGCGGGCGTCTGAGACCCGGCACGCATGCCGACTTCGCGGTTCTCAGCGAGGACTGCTTCGCCGTGCCGGAGGACCGTATCCCCGGGCTCTACTCCGAGCTCACCGTGGTGGGAGGCGAGATCGCCCATACCACAGGAACCCTCGCCTGACGGCCGTAAACAGGGCGTTAGGCATTCGGCACACGTGCACGACGAAAGAGCCGTCCCATGACCTCAGACACCGGGCGCCCCCTTCGGGCCGACGCACGGCGCAATCGAGAGAAGATCCTCTCCACCGCGATACGCGTCTTCGCAGAACAGGGACTGGACGCGCGCCTCCATCGCATCGCCGAGGAAGCGGGTGTGGGAACCGGCACCCTCTACCGGAACTTCCCGACCCGGGAAGTCCTCATCGAGGCTGCCTACCGCAGCGAACTGAGCCGGCTGTGCGACTTTGTCCCCGAACTCCTGGCGACCCTGCCTCCGCACGAGGCACTCCGCGTCTGGATGGGCCGCTTCATCGACTACGCCACCGCCAGACTGGGGATGGCCGACACCTTGCGTACCTTCGTCGACTTCGGCTTCAACGCCTGCGGCCACAGCCGCAAGTTGATGATGACCGCCCTTACCTCACTCTTGAACGCCGGGTCCGCCGCCGGCACCATCCGGTCGGACATCGGCGCGGCCGACATGTTCGTCGCCCTCACGGGCGTCGCCCTGGCCTCGGGAAAGCCCGAACAACGCCAGCAGGCCGAACGCCTCCTCGACCTCATTCTCAACGGCTGCGCGACGGACCAGCGGGCCTGAGCGCCGCAGTTCGGCGGGGCTTCCCACGGCACAACGAAGCCGTGGCCGGGGCCAGTGAACTCCGCCGCAGATCGAGCACCTGACCGCCGCACTCGCCGAGACCGAAGCGTGTCTCGCGGACCTGGCCACCACCCAAAAGATCATCGCCGAACTCGCGCCGACCGGAGGCGCAGACGAGGCTGACCCGCCCGAGTCGACGACCGCCTACCAGACCATCGTGACCGCCTTCAACCAGCACCCCGACCAGGCATTCAGGGTCCGTGAACGGCACGAGCTCCTCGGCATGCCCACCGACGACCCGTGCATGAACGTCACCCGCAGTCGCCTCACCCGTCAAGGCTTCCTTACCCAACCCGGGCGAGGCATCTACCAGAAACGGACTTAACGCCCTCTCATGGAGCGACGACCCCGCATGCCCCGGCCACGAAGCCGGGGCATGCGGTGCTTCGTTATGGGTTCGCGGCCGGACGCGTCGCCGCCCATCGTCGGCCCGTATGCGTACAAGGGCCGCGGGCGAAGGCCGCGTACGGGCCGCTCGCCGTGTACCGCCCAGCCGTACCGC
>NZ_JAYWVC010000158.1:0-18974 GCF_036281785.1 Streptomyces chiangmaiensis
CGCTCCGGCCGTCACCACGCCAGGAGCGTCTGGCGTCACGGCCGGCTGAACGACTTACCAGTGAGTGAGCCAAAGGAGCGTGACGGTGTCGAGAAGGTGACGACGCACGGGCCCGACGATGGAGGGCCGGGCACGGTCGCCTTCTCGGCACCGGCTTCTGCGCTCAGGAGGCGAACGCGCTCAAAAAATAGGGGAGGCCCGAGCGTGACGATTCTGGAGAGCATCCGGGGACCACGCGACCTGAAGGCGCTGTCCGAGGCGGAGCTGAGCCGACTGGCCGAGGAGATCAGGGAGTTCCTGGTCCACGCGGTCGCCAGGACGGGTGGTCACCTGGGGCCCAATCTGGGGGTGGTGGAACTCTCCATCGCGCTCCACCGGGCCTTCGAGTCACCGGTCGACCGCATCCTGTGGGACACCGGCCACCAGAGCTATGTGCACAAGTTGCTGACGGGGCGTCAGGATTTCTCCAAGCTGCGCGGCAAGGGTGGCCTGTCCGGCTACCCGTCGCGCGAGGAGTCCGAGCACGACGTCATCGAGAACAGTCACGCGTCGACGGCGCTCGGCTGGGCCGACGGGCTTGCCAAGGCCCGTCAGGTGCAGGGGGCGAAAGGCCATGTCGTCGCGGTCATCGGCGACGGCGCCCTCACCGGCGGAATGGCGTGGGAGGCGCTCAACAACATCGCCGCGGCCAAGGACCGTCCGCTGATCATCGTTGTCAACGACAACGAACGCTCGTACGCGCCGACCATAGGCGGCCTCGCCAATCATCTGGCCACCCTGCGGACGACCGACGGCTACGAGAAGGTCCTGGCCTGGGGCAAGGACGTGCTGCAGCGCACGCCCGTCGTCGGCACCACCGTCTACGAGGCCTTGCACGGCGCCAAGAAGGGCTTCAAGGACGCGTTCGCGCCCCAGGGCCTGTTCGAGGACCTGGGCCTGAAGTACGTCGGCCCGATCGACGGACACGACATCAGGGCCGTGGAGTCGGCGCTGCGCCGCGCGAAGCGCTTCCACGGGCCGGTGCTGATCCACTGCCTCACCGAGAAGGGCCGTGGCTACGAGCCCGCGCTCGCCCATGAGGAGGATCATTTCCACTCGGTCGGCGTGATGGACCCGCTCACCTGCGAGCCCCTCGCGCCGTCGGGCGGGCCCTCGTGGACGTCGGTCTTCGGGGACGAGATCGCCCGGATCGGCGAGGAGCGCGAGGACGTCGTGGCGATCACGGCAGCCATGCTGCACCCCGTGGGCCTGACCCAGCTCGCCGAGCGGTTCCCCGACCGGGTGTGGGACGTGGGCATCGCCGAGCAGCACGCGGCCGTCTCCGCCGCCGGTCTTGCGACCGGGGGACTGCACCCGGTCGTCGCCGTCTACGCGACCTTCCTCAACCGCGCCTTCGACCAGCTCCTCATGGATGTCGCCCTGCACCGGTGCGGGGTCACGTTCGTTCTGGACCGCGCCGGTGTCACGGGTGTCGACGGAGCGTCGCACAACGGGATGTGGGACATGTCGGTCCTGCAGGTGGTGCCAGGCCTCAGGATCGCCGCGCCGCGCGACGCCGACCAGCTGCGGGCGCAGCTGCGGGAGGCGGTCGCGGTCGACGACGCGCCCACCTTGATCCGCTTCCCGAAGGAGTCGGTGGGCCCGGCGATCCCGGCGGTGGACCGCGTGGGCGGTCTGGACGTCCTGCATCGCGCCGACCGGCCGGAGGTGCTCCTGGTGGCCGTCGGCGTCATGGCACCCGTCTGCCTCCAGGCCGCCGAACTGCTGCAGGCGCGCGGCATCGGCTGCACGGTCGTCGACCCCCGATGGGTCAAGCCCGTCGATCCCGTGCTTGTGGCCCTGGCTGCCGAACACCGGCTCGTCGCGGTCGTCGAGGACAACAGCAGGGCCGCCGGCGTCGGCTCGGCGGTCGCTCTGGCGCTCTCGGACGCGGACGTCGACGTACCGGTGCGGCGCTTCGGGATCCCGGAGCAGTTCCTCGCGCACGCCAAGCGGGGCGAGGTGCTCGCCGACATCGGGCTCACGCCCGTCGAGGTCGCGGGGCGGATCAGCGCGAGTCTGGCCGCCAAAGATGAGCTGTCCAAGGAGAAACACGCATGACCACCCCATCCGGGCAGCGCGAGTTCGACCTCCAAACGCTGCTGGCCGAGCGCGGGGCCGAGCGCTACGAGCTGCACGCCAGGTACCTGAACCATCAGCTCCCGCGCATGCTCCACACCATCGGCTTCGACAAGGTCTACGAGCGGGCCGAAGGTGCCCACTTCTGGGACGCCGACGGCAACGACTACCTGGACATGCTCGCCGGCTTCGGGGTGATGGGCCTCGGGCGTCACCACCCCGTGGTCCGTAAGGCGCTGCACGACGTTCTGGACGCCCAGCTCGCCGACCTGACCCGCTTCGACTGCCAGCCGCTGCCCGGGCTGCTGGCGGAGAGGCTGCTGAGCCACAGCCCGCACTTGGACAGGGTGTTCTTCGGCAACAGTGGGACCGAGGCGGTCGAGACCGCGCTGAAGTTCGCCCGGTTCGCCACCGGCAAGCCGCGGATCCTGTACTGCGAGCACGCCTTCCACGGCTTGACCGCCGGCTCACTGTCCGTGAACGGGGAACGCGGCTTCCGTGACGGATTCGCCCCGCTGCTGCCCGACACTGCGGTGCCGCTGGGCGATCTCGATGTCCTGGCCCGGGAGCTCAGGAAGGGGGACGTGGCGGCCCTCATCGTCGAGCCCGTCCAGGGGAAGGGTGTCCACGAGGCGCCGCCCGGCTATCTGCAGGCCGCTCAGGAGCTGCTGCACAAGCACAAGGCACTGCTCATCGCGGACGAGGTGCAGACCGGACTCGGCCGTACCGGGGACTTCTACGCCTACCAGCACGAGAGCGGCGTCGAGCCGGACCTGGTGTGCGTGGCAAAGGCGCTGTCCGGTGGCTATGTGCCGGTCGGCGCCGCCCTGGGCAAGGAGTGGATCTTCAAGAAGGTCTACTCGTCCATGGACCGGGTACTTGTGCACTCGGCGAGTTTCGGGTCGAACGCGCAGGCGATGGCGGCAGGGCTCGCCGTTCTCTCCGTCATGGAGAACGAGCAGATCGTCGCGAACGCCCGCGCCGTCGGAGAGCAGCTGAAGTCCCGTCTCGCTGCGCTCATCGAGAAGTACGAGCTGCTCAGCGACGTACGGGGCCGTGGACTGATGATCGGCATCGAGTTCGGCCGGCCCAGCTCACTGAAGCTGCGCGGCCGGTGGACCATGCTCCAGGCGGCCCGCAAGGGGCTGTTCGCGCAGATGGTCGTCGTCCCACTGCTGCAACGGCACCGCATCCTCACCCAGGTCTCCGGCGACCATCTGGAGGTGATCAAGCTGATCCCGCCGCTGACCATCGGCGAGCGGGACGTGGACCGGTTCGTGGAGGCCTTCACCGCCGTCATGGACGACGCACATGGCGGCGGACTGATGTGGGACTTCGGAAAGACCCTGATCAAGCAGGCGGTGGCGAACCGCTGAAGCATGCACCGCGTCTTTGCCTCTAAGGCAAGAAATTTGCCAAAGAGGCAAAGGTGCGGCTGAATGGAGAGCATGAGCTCTCCCGAGAACGGGCGCGGGCCCGGCGAGGACCTTGCGGTCGTCGCTTCGCAGCTGCGTGCGCTGCGGCGCCGCGCCTCACTCACCCTCGAGGCCGCGGCCCACGCCGCCGGGCTCTCGCCCGCGCACCTCTCCCGGCTCGAGACCGGGCAGCGTCAGCCCTCGTTGCCGATGCTGTTGTCGCTCGCCCGTATCTACGGTACGACCGTCTCCGAACTGCTCGGCGAGAGAGTCGCCGACCGGGACGCGGTCGTCCGCGCCCCCGCCATGGAGCCGACCGGGGCGGGCGGCTGGACGTACTGGCAGGCCGGCGCCCCCGGCCGCAGTATGCAGGCGCTCCGTGTCCACGTCCCGCACGGGACACAGGGCGACATCGTGCGTGTCCACCCCGGTGAGGAGTGGCTGTACGTCCTGAGCGGACGGCTGCGGCTGTGGCTGGGAGACACCACCCATATGCTCGCGCCGGGTGACAGCGCGCACTTCGACTCACTTACCCCGCATCGCCTCGCTGCCGCCGACCTCGGCGGCACCGAGCTGCTCTTCGTCCACACCCTGCTGCAGAGTCCGACAGCCACGCTGTGCCTCGGCCCCACCCCTGGAGAAACGCCATGACCGAACAGCCGGAGCCCCGCCCCCAGCGCAGGGACATGGAGGAGAAGTTCCCCCGCGCCCTGTGGATCCGCCTGATCATCTACATCGCCGTCGGCCACCTCTTCGCCGGTTTCATCTTCCTGTTGTTCGAGGTGGGGGCGAAGTAGCCACGCGCCCGTACGGCTGTACGGGCGGCTCAGTCCAGCAGCCGCCCGCGCAGCCGCTCCCGCAGCGCCGGCGTGAGCCCGAGCCCTTGCTCCAGATAGTTCTCGACGCCGCTCCAGGTCTCCTCCACAGTCTCGATCGCCGCCGTCAGATATTCGGCGCGCGCGTCGAAGAGGGGGCTGAGCAGCTCCATCACCTCGGGGGAGTACGCGTCGGGCGACGAGCCGTTGCGATACACCTTGTAACGGCGGTGCTTCGCGTTGGACTCCAGATAGTCCGTGACGACCGCCTCACGCTCGACCCCGAGAGCCAGCAGCGTCACCGCGATCGACAGTCCCGCGCGGTCCTTGCCCGCCGCACAGTGCATCAGCGCGGGCAGGCTGTCCTCTGCCAGGGAGTGCAGTACCTGGGAGTGCTCGGCCGTGCGCTCCTTGATGATGGTGCGGTAGGAGACGATCATGCGGTCCGCGGCCTTGCCGTCGGCGAGGAGCGAGCGCAGCTGCTCCACATTGCCGTTTCGGACCATCTTCCAGAACTCGGCCCCGTCCGCCGGGTCGGTGAGCGGAAGGCTGACGTTGCGCACGCCCGGCAGTTCGACGTCAGGACCCTCCAGCTTCTTGTCCGCCGCATTGCGGAAGTCGAAGACCGTGTGCAGGCCGAGGGAGGCGAGGAACGCCGCGTCCTTCTCCGTCGCATGAGCGAGGTGGCCGCTGCGGAAGAGCACTCCGTGCCGCACGCGCCGCCCGTCAACGGTCGGCAGACCGCCCACGTCGCGGAAGTTGCGCACCCCGGTCAGCTCCGGCTCGGTAGACGGGACCTGCTGCGTCACGAGGGCTCCTTCCATTCGTCCGCCGGCGCTGCTCGCCGACGGGCCGCGCTTTGACGATACGACATGGGTTTATCGGGCAATCATCGGCGGCCGAACGGCGCGCTGGACCCGCGTTGAAGGCGTTGCCCACGGGGGTCTCACCTCGATGATGTCGGGGTCTGATCGTATGTGGTCGGATCTGGGGGGCGATAGTGGAGATCGGCGCCGACCGTCGCACCTGGCTGCTGTCGGCGCCCGCAAGCAGCTATGCCCGGCTTGCGGGGCGACTTCGGCGCGACGGTCACCCGACTGCGCCGCATCTGGGCGATATGTCCGAATTGGGAGGCGGTGGAACCCGCGCCGCGCGGGCCGGACTTGGGGACACCCGGGATCCGACGCCGGTGAATCGCTGCTTCACGTGTGGTGGCTCGGCCAACATCACTGATCAGAGCGTTATTCCGGATCGGGCTGCATTCTGCGAGTGGTTTATCTCACCGTCCGTCAACCCCTGCCTACGGTCGCGTAGCTCACATCGCAACGTGAATCATGGTCCGACGTGGCAGACGATTCGAAGAATGACAGCAGATCAGTGATCGGGTCGTACGTGGCGGTGGGGGACAGCTTCACCGAGGGCGTCGGCGACCCCGGCCCCGACGGGGAGTTCGTCGGCTGGGCCGACCGGTTCGCGGTGCTCCTCGCCGACCGCCGACCTGAGGGCGACTTCACGTACACGAACCTCGCCGTGCGTGGCAGACTGCTCGACCAGATCGTCGCGCACCAGGTCCCCAGGGCCATCGAACTCGCCCCGGACCTGGTGTCCTTCTGCGCGGGCGGTAACGACATCATCCGGCCGGGGACCGACCCCGACGACGTCGCCGAGCGCTTCGAGCGCGCCGTCGCCGCCCTCATCTCTGTCGTCGGCACGGTGATGGTGACGACCGGCTTCGACACCCGCGGCGTCCCCGTGCTCAAGCATCTGCGCGGCAAGATCGCCACATACAACGGTCACGTCCGGGCGATCGCCGACCGGTACGGTTGCCCGGTCCTCGATCTGTGGTCGCTGAAGACCGTCCAGGACCGGCGCGCCTGGGACGACGACCGTCTCCACCTCTCGCCCGAGGGGCACACCCGGGTCGCCCTGCGGGCGGCACAGGTGCTCGGCGTCGAGGTGCCCGCCGACCCCGACCAGCCCTGGCCGCCGCTGCCGCCGCGCGGCACGCTCGAGGTGCGGCGCGACGACATCCACTGGGCACGCGAGTACCTGGTCCCGTGGATCGGACGGCGGTTGCGCGGCGAGTCCTCCGGGGACCGCGTCGTGGCGAAGGGCGCCCTGTCGCCGGACGACATCAAGATGCGGATCGCGCAGGCGGTCTGACAGGGCACACCCGTCGGGCATGGCCCGACCTACGCCCGGGCCCTGGTTTCCGGGGCGCGGGCGTCAGCCCTTCCGTTCTCCTCGGACGTGTGATGCCGGCCTGTCGATGTGACCGGGCGTCAGCCCTTCGCCGCTGTCAACGCCACGCGATCCAGGCCCAGTTCGCGTGCGAGTGCCTCGTCCACCCACTCCTGGGCGCGCGCTCGCGCCACCGTGCCCTGGTACGCCGTCATCTGCACAGCCAGCCCGTCGAGCAGCGCGGTCAGCCGTAGTGCGGTGCCCGCCGGGTCGGCGCAGCGGAACTCGCCCGCGGCCACCCCTTCAGCCACGACTGCGGTGATCCCGGCCTTCCACTGCCGGTCGAGGCCACGCGCGACCTCGCGCAGCGCGGGCTCCCGCAGCGATGCCGCCCAGCCTTCGATCCACAGCCGCCAGCCCTTGGCCTGCCCGGTCGGCGCGTACCAGCGCACCGCCGTCCGCAGTCGGCGCAGCGCCGACGTACGGCGGCCGAGCAGCTTGCGCAGATGCGCGAGATCGTCCTCGGCGGCGTACGCGAACGCCTCCGCGACCAGCTTCTCCTTGGTCGAGAAGTGATAGAGGACCAGCGCGTTGCTCACCCCGAGCGCCGAGGCCACGTCGGCGATCCGCACCGCCGCCACGCCCCGCGCCTCGATCTGCCCGACGGCGGCCCGCAGCAGTTCCTCACGCCGCTGGGCCACGCTCAACCGCACCCTCGTCACGCGGCAACCCTACGTCACCGGTACCAGCCGAACCGATCGGCGATCACCGGCAGCCGGTCCGCCACGAGGGCGTGCGCGGCCGTCCGCGGACTCGTCCCGTCGGCCTCCGCCCGGTCCAGCATGCGGCCGACCAGAGCCCGCATCGAGCGCCGCGTGTACGCGAACGCCTCCTCCGCGTCGGCACCGATGTCACCGAACAGCGTCCACCACCACCAGGCGTTCGTCCCGGAGTTGACCACCACGTCCGGCAGCACGCTCACCCCGCGTGCGGCGAGCAGGTCCTCCGCCTCGGGCAGCACCGGCATGTTGGCTGCCTCGACGATCCACCGTGCGGCGATCCGCGTCTGGTTCACGGTGTCGACCGCGTACGAGACCGCGGCGGGCACCAGCACCTCGGCCTCGGCCGACAGCCAGGCGTCGCCCGGCAGTTCACGGTCCGCAGGGCGCAGCGCGCCGCGGTCCACCGTCCCGTACGCGTCGCGCGCCGCGAGCAGCGCTTCGACGTCGAGTCCCTCGGGGTTGGCGACGGTGCCCTTCACGTCGGCGACCGCGACGACCGACAGCCCCGCCCGAGCCAGGAAGCGTGCCGTGGCCCCGCCCATGGTGCCGAAGCCCTGCACGGCCACACGGGTCCCCGCATACGGAACGCCGGCCCGGTCCAGGGTGGTCAGCACCGACTCGGCGACGCCGCACCCGCCGGCCAGCGCGTCGAGACCGATGCCGTCCACCTCCACGGCGAAGGCGTCGGCGAGCCGCCTGCGGGCCGCCGCCTCGTCGGCCAGGAGCGGATACACGGCCTGGATCGACGACACCAGTCCGGCCTCGGCGGCCGCGCGGTCCACCAGGTCCTGGGTGAGGCCCAGGTCCTCCCCGGTGGTCCAGATCGTCTCGATGTACGGCCTCATCGCGCGCAGATAGCGCACCAGGACCTCGTACGCCTCCGGGGCCCGGGGGTCGCAGTCGATACCGCCCTTGGCGCCGCCCAGTGGGATATACCGGCCCTCCGGGTTGTAGTGCAGCGCCTCCTTCATGGTCATGCCGCGGGCCAGCCCGGCGACCTCGTCCAGCGTGCAGCCCGGCCGCATCCGCAGTCCGCCGCTGGCGACGCCCCTGACGAGCCGGTCGACGACGAGATAGCCCCGGTGGCCGGTGATGTGGTCGGTCCAGACGAGCGTCATGAGGGCAGCGCCCCGATCGGTGGTCATGGGCCCCACTGTACTGAACAGCGATTCAGTTGCCTGCTCCGGGCCCGACGAGTACAGGTGGGCCCCTGAACGCTCTCCGGGCGCCGCTACCGCGTCTGGAGCACGGCGGGACTCGCACCCTGCGGCACGTCACACGAGTCCTTGAAGCCCTGACTTGTCAGGCCCAGCGCCGCGTTGATGCGTGAGTGCAGGTTCTCCACGGCCACCGTCGCCGTCAGTTCGACGAAGGCGGGCTCGCCCAGCCGGCGGACGAGCCGGGCGGCGTGGCCGTCGTCCACGGCGGGGCGGCCGTCCTCGCCTCGGCGTACGTCATGACGTCGCGAGCCCCCACACCGCTACGACGAACCGGCAACCCAGGACGTGACGTTCGGACCCGCACGTGTTGCGTGGTGCGCCGGGGACGTCGTGCTGTGACAGGGCAGCCCGGCGCTGTCGGCGGGGCCGACAATAATGGAAGATCTCACCGACTCCACTGGAGGTCCTGTGTCCGGTTCCCGTTCCCCGAGCTCCGGGCTCCGAGCGCTGCGGCCCGCCGCCTTCGGCGCTGATCCGAGCGGGGAGCGCCTGGCGCGCATCCGTAGATCACCGCACTTCGCGGACGGCGCCTTCGTGAACCCCGAGGGCACCCGGACCCGCCCGTCGGGGGGCTCCACGCTGGAGCTGGCGAAGGTCTACTTCCGCAAGGACGCCCGGCTGCGCCGTGCCCCGTCCGGCACTGTGCCCGTGCACCCGACGACGTACGCCGATCTGGCCGGGCCTCCCGCGAGCGGACTGCGGCTGACCTGGATGGGGCACTCCAGCGTGCTCGCCGAGATCGACGGGCACCGGGTGCTGTTCGACCCGGTGTGGGGCGAGCGCTGCTCACCCTTCGCATTCGCCGGCCCCAAGCGGCTGCATCCGGTGCCCCTGCCCCTCGCCGCGCTCGGCCCGGTCGACGTCGTCGTCATCTCGCACGACCACTACGACCACCTCGACCTGCCCACCATCAAGGCCCTGGCGGGGACGGACACCGTGTTCGCGATACCGCTCGGCGTCGGCGCCCACCTGGAGCACTGGGGCGTCTCGGCCGACCGGCTGCGCGAGCTGGACTGGCACGAGACGACGAAGGTCGGTGGCCTCACCCTGACCGCCACCCCGGCCCGTCACTTCTGCGGCCGTGGTCTGCGCAACCGGCAGCACACGCTGTGGGCGTCGTGGTCCGTGGCCGGTGACGAGCACCGGATCTACCACAGCGGCGACACCGGCTACTTCGACGGCTTCAGTGAGATCGGTGCCGCACACGGCCCGTTCGACGCCACGATGATCCAGATCGGTGCCTACTCCGAGTACTGGCCCGACATCCACATGACGCCCGAGGAGGGCATGCGCGCCCATCTCGACCTCCAGGGCGGCGCGGCGCAGGGTGTGATGCTGCCGATCCACTGGGCCACGTTCAACCTGGCACCGCACCCCTGGGCCGAGCCCGGCGAGGGGACCATCGAGGCGGCGCGGGCGGCCGGTGCGCGGATCGCGCTGCCGCGCCCTGGTGAGCCCTTCGAGCCGACGGCGCCGACCGTGCCCTCCGAGCCGTGGTGGCGCGGGGTGGCGATCGAGCCGGAAGGCGGCCTGACCGCGCCCGTGGCGCTCGCCGACACTCCGGGTGACGTTCCCGGGGAGGGCACCGAAGGGTCCGGGGAGCCTGAGACGGTTCCGGCGGGCTGAGAGTCCGGGCGGATTGCTTACCGCGGCGAGGGCCGAGGGGCATACGGCTCCTCGGCCCTCGCCTTTTTCTCACGACCACTTCTGACCAGCTCTGATCGGTTCGCCGACGCACAGGGGCACGCGTGTCCGGTCGGTTATCGGTCTGTCGTGCGACGCCTCATACCAGAGCAGGAAGCTCTCCGTAGGACTTTGTCCACAGCCCTCCGCACACGCCTCGGAGGCGACTACGCTGAGTTGCCGACGCGCGACGGAGGGCTGTATTCCTCGGCTCTCCCGACCCGGCGCCGCGATGGCGCATGCCCGAGTCGCGCAGACCGCGGGGACCCCACGCCCCCGACGCACCGAGTACGAGGACGCCGATGTCTCACCTTCGCGCACCGGTCGCACGCGCAGACCGCCCCGGGGGCGCGCGGCACGGGCGACCGGTCGCCCGCACCGCCCCCTCGCCCCCCGTCACCCGGATTCGGCCCCAGTTGCTGCGCCTGGCGATCCTGCCCCCCGTCGCGGTGGCACTCAGCGCCTGCGCTGCCGTGCTCTTCACCGTCCGCTCCACCGGCGCCCGCCCCACCCCGCCGCTCTGGGCCGTGCTCGCGGGCGCCCTCGCAGTGGCCCTCGCGGGCATCGCGATCGCCACCGTGGCCGCCGAGCGCGCCGCCACATCCGTGGCCGATCGGCTCGAGATGCTGCGCCGTACCAGCGCTCGCGGCGAGGCCGACCTGCGTGCCCTGGTCGAGGCGATCCGCCGGGGCGAGACACCGCCCACGCGTACACCCCGCGGCAAGCCCGCCGCGGACGGCGACGACTTCGAGCTGCTCGCCGTCGAGCTGTCGCGGGCCCACGACGGTGCCGCCGCCGCGGTTCTCCAAGCCGCGCAGCTCTCCAGTCAGACGGGGAGCGAACAGAAACTCGAAGTCTTCGTCAACCTCGCGCGGCGCCTCCAGTCCCTGGTGCACCGCGAGATCTCGATCCTCGACGAGCTGGAGAACGAGATCGAGGACCCCGACCTGCTCAAGGGCCTCTTCCACGTCGACCACCTCGCCACCCGCATCCGACGCCACGCCGAGAACCTCGCCGTGCTCGGCGGCGCGGTCCCACGCCGTCAGTGGAGCAATCCGGTCCCCGTGACCGAGGTGCTGCGCTCGGCGATCGCCGAGGTCGAGCAGTACTCGCGGGTCAAGCTGGTGCCGCCGGTGGACGGCACGCTGCGCGGCCACGCTGTCGCCGACGTCATCCATCTGCTGGCCGAACTCGTCGAGAACGCCACGGTGTTCTCGGCGCCGCACACCCAAGTCCTGCTGCGCGCGGGCCTGGTCACCTCGGGGCTCGCCATCGAGGTCGAGGACCGCGGACTCGGCATGCCGCCGGCCGAACTGAGCAGGATGAACGCCCTGCTCGCCGACCCGGACCAGGTCAACGTCGCCAGCCTGCTGGCGGACGGCCGCATCGGCCTGTTCGTGGTCTCCCAGCTCGCCCGCCGGCACGGCATCCACGTCCGGCTGCAGACCAACATCTACGGCGGCGTCCAGGCGGTGCTCGTCGTACCGCAGGGACTGATCGGGCCGGCCCCCTGCTCGGCCGCAGGTGTGACACCGCGGAGGCCGCAGGCGACGGACCCGGCCCCGGGACCGTTCGGCGCCCCCGGTGTCGTAGGCCCGCAGGAGACCGCTCCGGAAAGTCACCGCCCCCAAGTGCCCCCACCGCGGGGTGCTCGGGCCGCATACCCGCCACCGGACGGGTCCGAGCACTCCGTGGCGCGCGGATCACAGCTGTCGGACGGCGATCCGATCCCGGACGAGCACGGCCGAACCCCGTTGCCCGTACGCGACGCCGACAGTCCACGGCCCAACCCGGCCGAGGCCCCGCCCGGGATCCATCACGGCGACCGGCCGCTCGTCGAGCGGAGCGCCGACAGACGGCCGACGCCCCTGGTCGGCACCGTCCGCGGCACGATGGGCAAGCCCCAACTGCCCCGCCGCCGCGCCCAGGAGCACCTCGCGCCCCAGCTGAGTGGGGGGCCGACACCGCCACCGCGCCAGGAGCCCGACCAGCACACTGGCCATGACCCGGGCCTGATGGCCGCGTTCCAGCAGGGCATCGGCCTCGCCGAGGCACGGCAGCAGTCGGGGCCCGACCATACCGAGGCGGACACCCGCACGGGAGCCGCCCCTGCCCCGCACGGCGACGCACGGTCCGACGCCCCGCACCTCGACCCGGCGCTTCCCGGTGAAGTGCCGGCACCCTCTGCCGACGCACCGGACGGGGATCGGACGCGCATGGCCGACGTGCGCGTCCCGCACGGGCCCGACCACGAATCGACCGTCCGGCACGACGGGAGCACACCGGCCGGATGACCACACCGACCCCGCCCGCTCCCGCAGACCCGCGTACCCCAAGGAGTCGATCCACCATGGCGAGCGAAGTGCCGACCTCCCATGTCTCCGACCTCGACTGGCTGATGAGCGGACTCGTGCAGCGTGTGCCGCACACCACGAGCGCGGTCCTCCTCTCCTGCGACGGACTGGTGAAATCCGTCCACGGCCTCGACCCGGACAGCGCCGACCACATGGCCGCCCTGGCCTCCGGCCTCTACTCACTCGGCCGCAGCGCAGGCGTCCGCTTCGGCGACGGCGGCGACGTCCGGCAGATCGTCGTCGAACTCGACTCCACACTGCTGTTCGTCACCACCGCGGGTTCCGGCACCTGTCTCGCCGTCCTCGCCGACCGCGAGGCCGACGCCGCGGTCCTCGGATACGAGATGGCGATGCTGGTCAAGAGCGTGCGGCCGTATCTGGCGACCGCGCCGCGCCGGTTCACGGCGACCCGGCCTTGAGCGTGACCGCGGCCGGCGAGGGCCCGTGGCTCGACGCCGCAGCCGGACGACTGGTACGCCCCTACACGGTCAGCGACGGCCGCACCCGGCCGACCACCGCGCTCGATCTCGTGTCCCAGGTGATGGCGACGGGTGTGGTCCCCCTCGGCTACCTCGGCCCCGAGTACTCCGAGGCGCTCGATCTGTGCCGGGCGCCCGTCTCGGTCGCCGAGTTGGCCGCTCACCTGAAGCTGCCTGCGGCGGTGACCAAAGTACTGCTGTCCGACCTCGTCGACTGCGGGGCGCTCACCACCAAGCCCCCCGCCTTCCGCCACAGCCCCACCGACCGGTCCCTTCTGGAGGCAGTGCTCGATGGACTACGACGACAGCTCTGACCCCTTCCCCACCGCACTGAAGATCCTGGTGGCGGGAGGGTTCGGAGTAGGCAAGACGACCTTCGTGGGCGCGGTCAGCGAGATCGCGCCGCTGAGCACGGAGGAACTGCTCACCACGGTCAGCGCGGCGACCGACAGCCTCGAGGGCGTCGAGAACAAGGTCGAGACGACCGTGGCGATGGACTTCGGCCGCATCACCCTCGACGCGCAGCATGTGCTGTATCTGTTCGGGACTCCCGGACAGGAGCGGTTCTGGTTCATGTGGGACGAGCTGTCCGACGGGGCGCTCGGAGCGGTGATCCTCGCCGACACCCGACGTCTGGAGGACTGCTTCGCCGCCGTCGACTTCTTCGAGCAGCGCGGCCTCGGATTCGTCGTCGCCGTCAACGAGTTCGACGGCGCCCACCGCTACGCTCACGAGGAGGTGCGCTCCGCCCTCGACCTCGCCCCCGAGATCCCGGTCGTGTGCTGTGACGCCCGGATCTCCAGCTCGGGAGTGCAGACCCTGCTGACGCTCGTCCGTCATCTCCTCACCCATGCCCCGGCGGCCGTCCGGAGCCGGGGGGCCCGCACATGACCCTCGGCCGACTGCTGCTGACCCCGGAGGACAAGGAAGCCGCCGGGCGCGTCCGACGGCTGCGCCTGCTGGGCCTCGGGGACCGTGCGGAACCGGAGTTCGGCGTGTTCGCCGACCGTCTCGCCACCGTTGCCGCGGCGCCGTACGCGATGGTGAACTTCATCGACGAGCACCGGCAGTTCTTCGGGGGACTCCACCAGCCCGGGGACCGGCCGCTCATCGCCGTTGCCGATCAGGACGGCGCGGACCGGGAACCGGTCCGTCGCCTCGGCCGCGAGTACGGCTTCTGCCCGCATGTGGTGGTCCGGCGCAAGGCGCTCGTCCTCGAGGACGTCCACGACTACCCGCGCTTCGCCGCCAATCCGATCGTCGACGAACTCGGCGTCCGCTCCTACCTGGGCGCCCCGCTCGTCGACGGGACGGGCCTCGCCCTTGGCACGGTCTGCGCGGTCGACCTCGAACCGCGCCCCTGGGGCCGGTCGGGCCTGGCGACGATCAAGGCGCTGGCCGCGGAACTGGTCGAGCGGATCGAGCGGTGGCCGTCCGGGGGCGCGGGAGACGAGGCGTGAAGGAAAGCTGCGGCCGAGCTTAAGAAATCCTCGATGGACCGGGGCGCCGCCGTACGGCAGATTTCTAGGCGATCTCACCTCTCTTCCCGGTACGGGTTCCGCAGGCGTGCCCGGGTCCGGGATCGCACCCACAGGAGCCGTAGCGTTGAAGGCGCTGGTCAAGGACAAGGCGGAACCGGGGCTCTGGCTCACCGACGTCCCGGAGCCGCAGGTCGGGTCCGGTGACGTACTGATCAGAGTCCTCCGGACCGGGATCTGCGGTACCGATCTGCACATCCGCTCCTGGGACGGTTGGGCGCAGCGGTCCATCCGCCCCCCGCTGGTGGTCGGGCACGAGTTCGTCGGCGAGGTCGTCGAAACCGGCCGCGACGTCACGGACGTCAAGGTCGGCGACCGGGTCAGCGGAGAGGGCCACCTGGTGTGCGGCAAGTGCCGCAACTGTCTGGCCGGGCGCCGCCATCTGTGCCGGGCGACGGTCGGGCTCGGCGTGGGACGCGACGGTGCGTTCGCCGAGTACGTGGCGCTGCCGGCCTCGAATGTGTGGGTCCACCGGGTCCCCGTCGACCTCGATGTCGCCGCGATTTTCGACCCGTTCGGCAACGCCGTCCACACGGCCCTGTCCTTCCCGCTGGTCGGCGAGGACGTCCTGATCACCGGAGCCGGCCCGATCGGTCTGATGGCGGCGGCCGTGGCGCGGCACGCGGGCGCCCGCAATGTCGTCATCACCGACGTGAGCGAGGAGCGTCTGGAGCTGGCTCGGAAGATCGGTGCGAGCCTCGCGCTGAACGTCTCCGCGGCCACCATCGCCGATGGCCAGCGCGAGTTGGGGCTGCGCGAGGGCTTCGACATCGGCCTGGAGATGTCGGGCCGTCCCGAGGCGATGCGCGACATGATCGCCAACATGACGCACGGCGGGCGGATAGCCATGCTCGGACTGCCGTCCCAGGAGTTCCCGGTCGACTGGTCCCGGATCGTCACCTCCATGATCACGATCAAGGGCATCTACGGACGCGAGATGTTCGAGACGTGGTACGCGATGTCGGTCCTGCTGGAGGGCGGACTCGATCTGGCACCGGTGATCACCGCCCGTTACGACTACCGCGACTTCGAGGCGGCGTTCGCGGACGCGGCGAGCGGCAAGGGCGGCAAGGTCATCCTCGACTGGACCGTCTGACGGCCGGCTCGGCCGGCCTCCGGGCCGCCTGAGCGGGTGGCGCGAGGCCCGACCGTGTCCGGTCGCTCGGGCCTTTGCGCCTCGCTCGTCCGGGAGGTGCCCCGATGGCCCCTCGACACCCGCGTCGCCTCTCGCCCCACTCGCCCTTCGCACCCAAGGAGCTTTCTGATGTTCGACTCCGTGCGCGACGACCTCCGCGCCACCCTCGACGAGATCCGTGCCGCCGGGCTGCACAAGCCCGAGCGCGTGATCGACACCCCGCAGTCCGCCACCGTGCACGTGAGCGCCGGCGGTCGCCCCGGCGAGGTCCTCAACTTCTGCGCCAACAACTACCTCGGCCTCGCCGACCACCCCGACGTGATCGCCGCCGCACACGAGGCGCTGGACCGCTGGGGCTACGGCATGGCGTCCGTGCGCTTCATCTGCGGTACGCAGGAGGTGCACAAGGAGCTGGAGGCGCGGCTGTCCGCGTTCCTCGGCCAGGAGGACACGATCCTGTACTCCTCCTGCTTCGACGCCAACGGCGGTGTGTTCGAGACGCTGCTCGGCCCGGAGGACGCCGTCATCTCCGACGCCCTCAACCACGCGTCGATCATCGACGGCATCCGCCTGTCCAAGGCCCGCCGCTTCCGCTACGCCAACCGCGACATGGCGGACCTGGAGCGGCAGCTGAAGGAGGCTTCCGAGGGTGGTGCCCGCCGCAAGCTGGTCGTCACCGACGGCGTCTTCTCCATGGACGGCTATGTGGCTCCGCTGCGCGAGATCTGCGACCTCGCCGACCGCTACGACGCCATGGTCATGGTCGACGACTCGCACGCCGTGGGCTTCGTCGGCCCCGGCGGGCGCGGCACCCCCGAGCTGCACGGCGTCATGGACCGTGTCGACATCGTCACGGGCACGCTCGGCAAGGCGCTCGGCGGCGCCTCCGGCGGTTACGTCGCCGCCCGCGCCGAGATCGTCGCCCTGCTGCGCCAGCGCTCCCGGCCCTACCTCTTCTCGAACACCCTCGCCCCCGTGATCGCGGCGGCCTCGCTCAAGGTGCTCGACCTGCTGGAGTCGGCGGGCGACCTGCGCGAGAAGCTGGCGGAGAACACCGCGCTCTTCCGGCGTCGCATGACGGAGGAGGGCTTCGACATCCTGCCCGGCGACCACGCCATCGCCCCGGTCATGATCGGCGACGCGGCACGGGCCGGCCGCATGGCCGAGCTGCTGCTGGAGCGCGGCGTCTACGTCGTCGGCTTCTCCTACCCGGTCGTCCCGCAGGGCCAGGCCCGCATCCGTGTGCAGCTGTCCGCCGCGCACTCCACGGATGACGTCAACCGCGCGGTCGACGCGTTCGTCGCGGCGCGAGCGGAGCTGGAGGCCTGAGACGCCCCGCGCTCTTGCGATAATCGGTCGCATGATCGAAGCGCGGCGGCTGCACATCCTCCGTGCGGTGGCCGACCACCGCACCGTGACGGCCGCTGCCGCCGCGCTCTATCTCACCCCCTCCGCGGTGTCCCAGCAGCTCACCGCGCTGGAACAGGAGACCGGTCACCGACTGGTCGAGCGCGGCGCCAAGGGTGTGCGACTCACCCCGGCCGGCGAGATCCTGCTCACCCACGCCAACGCCGTTCTCGCCCAACTGGAGCGTGCCGAGGCCGAGCTGGCGGCGTACGGCGCGGGGTCGGCCGGCACGGTGACACTGGCCTCGTTCGCCACCGGCATCGGCCAGGTCGTCGCGCCCGCGCTGGCCCGGCTCGCCCGTACCGCGCCCGGTATCCGGGTGCGCGTCCAGGACGCCGAGGGCGACGCGAGCCTGCCGATGGTCCTGGACCGGCAGGTCGACGTCGCGGTCGCCGTCGAGTACCGCGGGGCGCCCGACGCGGACGACCCCCGGCTCACCCACATTCCGCTGTACGCCGAGCCCTTCGACGCGGTGGTGCCGGTTCCCCACCGCCTCGCCGACGTGCCCGAGGTCCCGCTCGCCGAGTTGGCCAAGGATCCGTGGATCGGGCCGTACGCCGGCAATCCCTGCCACGAGGTCGTCGTCCTCGCCTGTGAGCACGCAGGATTCCAGCCTCGCCTCGAACACTCCTCGGACGACTTCCGCGCGGTGGTCGCGCTCGCCTCGGCCGCCGCGGGAGTGGCCCTGGTGCCCCGCTCCGCGCTGCGCGGTATGGACCTCACCGGCGTGGTCGTCCGCCCGGTCGACGGGGTCGCCCCCACGCGCCGGGTCTTCGCCGCCGTGCGCCGGGGCGCGGAGGAGCACCCCTTGATCAGGCCGGTGCTGGACGCGCTGGCGGAGGCCGCGACCGAGGACTGACGCGCTCGCCCGGGTCGAGGCCTGGCCGAGCTGCTCACCGACAGCGTGCACGGCGGAGCCTCGATCGGCTTCCTGGGGCCGCTCGACCGGGCCGAGGCCCTTGCCTGGTGGAGGGCGCGGGCGGTCTCGCGGTACGGGCGGCGCACGAGGGGGACCGGGTGACCGGCACGGTCGGCCTGGCCTTCCCGGACAGGGCGAACAGCCGCCACCGGGCCGAACTGGTCAAGCTCATGGTGCACCGGGACGCCCGTGGCCGGGGCCTGGGACGCCGACTGCCGGCCACGACCGAAAGGGCGGCCGCGGCGGCCGGCATCACCCTGCTCCACCTGGGCACCGAAACGGGCAGTCCCGCCGAGGCCCTGTACGGCTCGGCGGGCTGGACACGGCTCGGGGCGATACCGGACTACCGGACTACGCCGCGACACCGGCCGGCGTCCTGCATCCCACCACGGTCTTCTACAAGCATGTGGGGGTTCTCGCTGAGCGTGCGGCGTTTGTCAGTGGCGTTGGCTACGGTGCGAGACATGCCGGACGCCGAAGAAGTACGCCGTATCGCCCTGTCCCTGCCGGACACGACCGAGAAGGTCGCCTGGAGCATGCCCACGTTCCGGGTCGCGGGGAAGATGTTCGCCACGCTGCCCGAGGACGAGACGTCCATGGCGGTGCGCTGTCCCAAGGAGGAGCGGGACGAGCTGGTCCTTGCCGAGCCCGGGAAGTTCTGGGTGGCCGACCACGAGGCGCAGTTCGCCTGGATCCGAGTGCTCCTAGCGGCCCTGGAGGACGAGACGGAACTGCGCGACATCCTCGCCGACTCCTGGCGCCAGGCGGCCCCGTCACGCCTTCTCGACCACCACCCTGAGCTGGGGCTCGCGGCCGGGGAATGACGCCGTGGGTGATCGGCGGCTAAACCGGTGCGCGACCACCGTCCCGAGTGCGGTATTGTTTCTGTGCGCGTTCGGCCGGGGGAAATCCCAGGTCAGGCGGGCAA
>NZ_JAYWVC010000159.1:0-18734 GCF_036281785.1 Streptomyces chiangmaiensis
ATCATCCAACGCATCCCGCGCACCCACCGCTACCAGCTCACCCCCACCGGCCACGAACAGGCCCTCTTCCTCACCCGGGTCCACAACCGGCTGATCCGCACCGGGCTGGCCGACCTCGCCGACCCCGCCCAACCCACCGCGCTCCGGACCGCCACCCGCGCCTACGACAAGGCCATCGACGACTACCTCCAACGAGCAGGACTAGCCGCCTGAACAGCCCAAACCTGCACCATCACGCAAACTTGACCCGATCAAGACGGCTTCGCCCGTCCAAGCCTCCTAGTCTGCAACCCCAAGTGCAGGCCCAGGCCGCCGCCCCTCTCGTCGACTCCTACAACGGGTGACCTTGCCGCTCGTCCCCTGTCGTGCAACACCGTTGCGTTAAGACGGCGGGCGGGTCTGTCAAGTGGGCGAACACAAGGGCGGGACCCCGGGTAGGTCCCATGGCGTCGAGCCAGGGACGAGTAACCCGGAGGTCCCGTTGTTACGGAAGTCTGCCAGCGTCCGGTGTACAGCGACAGATCCGGACGTGTACGCGCCCGGCCATGTCGGCGAGCTGACCCAGATCATCGATCCCGTCCTCGTTGATGCGGTCATCGAGGAGACCGCCGTGCGGGAGCAACGGCTGCGTCTGCTGCCGGCGCGGGTCGTGGTGTACTTCGTCCTCGCGCTGGCCTTCTTCGAACGGTCCTCCGACCAGGCGGTCTGGGGCAAGCTCACCGCGGGCCTCGGGCGCACGGCCTTGGCACAGCCGTGTGCCTCGTCCCTGTCGAGTGCCCGCCGCAGGCTCGGCGTCGCTCCGCTGCGTACGGCTTACATCCACGCGTGCGGCCAAACGCCCTAAAACATGAGATATGTGGCATGTATGGAAAAATGGCACATATGGCACATAGTGCTGAAGGCAGGCGAGAGGAGTGCATCATGATCGCGAAGTTGCTCAGCAAGCTGTCCTTCACCCGCAACTACGGTGCGTACGGGGCCCACGACTGGGGTGTGTCCGCCGACAAGGTGTGACCGCACCGCCGGCGGGCGCCCCCGGGCTCCCGCCGGCTCCCGGCCACGCTGGCCGACGGTATCGGCCTGGACAGGTGCGAGCGTCAGGGGTGATCTCATGGGCCGAATGAATGAGCCGCCGCGGTTGCCCGAAGGCAGCTTCGCGGTCTGGAGCCGGGACCGGCTGGCACTGGCGCGCCGTGGCGCTGACGAGTGCGGGGACGTCTGGCAGTTGGAGCCGGGTGTCTACGTAGCCGCTACGGCCGGGCCGTGTGAAGCAGTCCTGCACCGCGCGCAGGACTTCCCCAAGCCATCCTCGCCTCTCTTCCCGCCATTGAAGCGGGCTGGCGGAGCACCAACGCCCGAGGAGCGTGCGCACGCGCGCGCCGTCCGCATGCGCGGGCTACGCCCGCAGGCCGTTGCGGCCCGGATCGGTGAGATCGCGCCCGGCACCGCTTTATTTGCCGACCAGTGGCCCACGGGCCGGGATGTCGAGATTCTGCCCTTGGTCCGGCCCGTCCTGGCAGAGCTCGGCGTACGCTACCTCTTCTCCGAAGACGCTCCCACCCTGCTGCCCTTCGCCTGGCAGCTCTTCGTGGCCCGGGAGGTGCTCGTACGCCCCTCGCGCTGGGTCTGGCCGCGCTGGATCCCCACACCGGCACGGCGGTTCCGCACACGGCAGCAAGTCGCCTTCACCAACGCTTTGCGGCCCATCGTCCGCCGGCGCCGTTCATCGGGCCGGCTCGGTGACGACCTGCTGGGACAGATGCTCCGGCCCTCCTCCCGCTACGGCCCACTGTCGGAAGAGGCCATCCTCGACACTCTCCCCGGAATCACCGTCGCCACCTTCGAGACACCTTCCCGGGCAGCCGGATGGATCCTGCTCCACCTGGCCCGGCACCCCCGGGCAGCGGACCGCATCGCGGCCGAAGCCGCCCTGCTGCCCGCGGACCCGGCCGCGACGACCAGCACCCACCTCGAGCGCCTGCAATACACCCGGGCACTGGTACACGAGGTGCTCCGACTACACCCCCCGAGCTGGCTGCTGACCCGGCGCGCTCCGCGACAGACTCAGCTCGCCGACTACACCATCGACGCCGGGTCCACCGTTCTCGTCTGCCCCTACACCGCCCACCGCGACGCACGGGACCACCCCGAGCCGGACCGGTTCCAGCCCGAACGCTGGCTCGACGATTCGGGCTCGCCGGCGAAACCCGGGGTCTTCCTCGCCTTCGGTACCGGGCCGCACGGCTGCGAGGGAGCCGCTCTGGCCATGGCCATGCTGACGCTCCTGACCGCGCAGACCGCCCGCCGCTACCACGTGAGCGAGCCGCCCGGACCGGAACCCAGTTACCAGGTCACCACCTTCGAAGGTCTCGCAACCGCCGGCCTGCGCCTGCGTGCCACCGTGCGCAACCAAGAGCAGTCCTGCTTTCGGTGACAGGCCGCCTCCACCCGCGAACAGCGAACGTTGTCAAGTTCGCGTGCCGTTCTGCACACGCTCGGATCACCGGCTTATAGTTCGCTCATCGCGTGTCGCCGGTCGAACTCGTCGGCGAGCATGCCCATCATGACGAGGTCGTGGTGCCGGCCGGCGAAGAAAACGTGTTCCCGCAAGCGCCCCTCCTCGGTGAAGCCGAGCCGACGAAAAAGTGCCAGCGATGCCTCGTTGTGGGCCAAGACCGCCGCCAAACATTTGTGATAGCGCCGCTCGGCGAACATGAAACGCAGCAGCAGCACCACGGATTCCGTCGCGTAGCCCTTGCGCCGGTGGTCGACACCGATCATGACATCGAGCTCGAACCAGCCTGAACAACGGCCGGTGCGATGTGAGCCGACTGCGCCGACCAGCTCTCCCGTGGCCGTCGTTTCGACCGCCAACCGGAAACGGTCGTCATCGCACTCGGCAACGGCCTGCTCCTTCGCCCAGGCACGATAGCTCTCGGCGGACCGCGGTAGATCCAGCCGGCTCCCTCCCCGCCCGTCGCCGTCGGCGAAGCGCGCGAACGCCGTCCAATCGTCGGGCTCGACAGCGCGCAGGCGCACCCGTTTACCGATCCAGGACGATGCCATGCCCTATTCGATCACGCTGCAGTGCGCGCGAGACCGACAGGCACGCCGAGGCGGGTGTGGATCCCCGACTGCTCCAGAAGGCGGCGGCCGAGGCATTCGGCGTCGCTCGGTTGGATGCGCTCGAACTGGTGGTGCGCCTCGGTGATCGCGGCATGCGTGGCGGTCCGGTTGCCGAGAGTGGCTTGGGCGAACGCTTCCCTCATGGCCAGCATCGACCGTACACGTGGGGTGGTCCCTGGCGTTGTATGCGCCTCGTCCTGGGCAGCGCTGACGTAGGCGAGCGCGTCTGCGGGTTTGTCCTGGTAGGTGGCCTGAAGGCTCATGCACGCCAGCACGTTGGCCATGAACTGCCGGTCGTTGATCTGTTTGGCCAGCTGTAGGGCCTCACCGAAGTACGAACGGGCCTGGCTGTATTGGCGGGCGTCGAAGTGCGTCCGGCCTGTGATTATCTAGATCTCTTGGCAGAACGCGCAGGTGAACGCACTATGCAGCTGTCAGGGACGTAGGGCACGGCGATGCGATGGACTACTGGAAACGGACGTTGGTCATCCGTAAGTGAACAGCGGGTTCAAAGCCGACTCGTGGCTGGGGTCTCGTCCAACTGGAGCCTTCGGCCGTGCAGCGCCACGAGGTGGCGGGCCAGGGCGAGTACGGTGAGCAACGCCACGAGCGCACACACGCCCCGCCACCCGGCCTGGCCGTAGGCGCGTACTCCGAGCCAGGAACCCGCGCTGCCGCCCAGGTAAGCGCAGGTCATGTAGGCCGTGTTGAGCCTGCTGCGGGCGTCGGGACGCAGGGCGAAGACCCGGGCCTGGTTGGCGACCATGCCGGACTGCATCGCGACGTCGAGTAGCAGCGTGCCGAGAATCAGGGCGGTCAGACCTAGCGCTCCACCCCGGGCGCCTGCGGTGAGGACCGCAGCTGAGACGAGGATCCCGAGCATGCAGACGAGGTTCACAGGATCGGGCCCCCTGCGGTCCACCAGGCGTCCGGCGAACGGGGTCCACAGCATGGTCGCCGCGCCGACCAGGGCAAGCATCCCCACCGCCTGGGCGCCCAGACCGTAGGCCGGGCCGGTAAGAAGGAGCGCCAGACAGGTCCAAACGGCCGAGAACCCGGCGAAGACCGTTGCCTGGTAGAGGCAGGAGCGGCGCAGATCCGGCTCGGTGCGGAGCAGGCGCAGGCACTCAGCCAGGAGTGCCGGGTACGGCTGGCGCGACGGCGGAGTCGTGGCCGGCAACGTGTAGGCCAGGACGGTCGCGAGGAGCAGGACCAGGACTGCGGCCACCAAGTAGGGGGCGCGCCACCCCAGCCATTCGCCGAGCGTCCCGCTGAAGGTGCGGGCCAGCAGCATGCCGCCGATTGACCCGCTCAGCAAGGTGCCCATCACCGCTCCGCGGCGGTCGGCGGCCAGCAGCCCGGCCGCCAGCGGAGCGACGACTTGGGCGGCCACGGTGGTGACGCCGACGAGCGCGCTGGCGGCGACGAGGGGCGGCAGGGCTGGAGCGCAGCCTGCGGCAAGCAGGCCCACGCCTGTAACGGCGAGCAGGGTGACGAGGAACGGGCGGTAGGGGAGCCGGTCGCCGAGCGGCACCAGCAGAAAGATTCCGGCCGTGTAGCCGACCTGGGTCGCGGTCACCACCAGGGCGGCGGAATCGGGCGACTCGCGCAGTCCGGCGGCGACCAGCGGGCTGATCGCCTGCGGGAAGTAGACATTGCCCACGCCGACGGCGCAGGTCACGGCCAGGATCAGGACCAACCGGCGGCTCATCTTCAGTCCACCGGCCCGCCTGCGACGTAGATGACCTGGCCGGAGAGGAACCCCGCCCCGGGACTCGCGAGGAAGGACGCGGTATGCGCGATGTCCTCCGGTTGGCCGACCCGGCCGACCGGGATGGCCTGCGCGGCGAGGCGTTGGTGCTCTTCGAAGGCGCGGCCTCGTCGCCGGGCGGAGGTCCTGGTCATGTCGCTCACGATGAAGCCGGGAGCGATGGCGTTGGCGGTGACGCCTTGTCGTCCGAGTTGGAGGGCGAGCGTCTTGGTGAAGCCGATGAGACCGGCCTTTGCACTGGCGTAGTCGGCGCGACCGGAATCGCCGAGCGCGGAGATGCTCGACATGTTGATGATCCGACCCCAGCCGGCCGCCACCATGTGCGGACTCACGGCCCGTGTGAGGAAGAACGCCCCCCGCAGGCTGACCCCCGTGACCGCGTCCCACTGCTGCGTGGTCATCTCCGCGACGCCGACGTCAGGGCCGCCAATGCCAGCGTTGTTGACCAGCACGGTCGGTGACCCCAACTCGGATGCGATCTGGGCGACAGCAGCGGTCACGGCCGTCTCGTCGGCGACGTCGGCGGCGACCGCTGCCGCTGTCCCGCCGTTGCTCGTGATGGCTTTTACGGTACCGGCGCACTCTGCCTCGTTCAGATCGACCACTCCGACTGCCAAGCCGTCTCGCGCAAGTCGCTTGGCCACAGCTGCGCCGATACCGCGTGCCGCTCCAGTAACGATCGCTACGCGCTGTGCGTGAGCTGTATGTGTCATGCGTGGAAGTTCACGGCACCCGCACTCCGCTGCCAATCGATGTAGCTTATGACTTAATGATCAGCTTTGAGCTCGGCGTCGAGGACCTCGCGGACACGCGGTTCGCCGTATCGCCCCTGCATGAGACCGTGCTCAGTCTGCGAGTGCTGCGCGAGCCGGGACTGTCCGCGCTGCACCTCCCATGGCGCAGGTCCGTTCTCGGCAGACTCAGCGCGCTCGACACCGACCTGCTCATGTCCCTGGTAGCGGCGAGGCGCACCCTTCCCGACTTCCTGACGCCGCGGCCTGCACGATTCGCCTCAGCCTTCGAAGAAGAACTGGCCGTCGTCCGCCAGACCTGCCCCGATCTGGTCCGCCGGGATCTGCTGGCCACGCACGCGCCGGACCCGCTCCCCGAAGCCCTGCACGATGCCACCGCTGCCGACAACGCGCCCGTCGCCAGACTCCGCGATGCCCTCTGCGAGCTCCTGCGGCAGTACTGGGAGGCCGCCATCAAGCCGATGTGGCCGCAAATGCAGCTGCTGCTGGAAGCCGACATGACCTACCGCGCGCGGCAACTGGCCATGGGAGGCGCCCGCCTGCTGTTCGCCGACATGCACCCGAATCTGCGATGGCACAACGGCGTGCTGCACATCGACAAGATGATCGGCAGGTACCACGTCGCGGCGTCCGGCCGAGGGCTGCTACTCGTACCGTCCGTGTTCGCTCACAAGCCCGCGCCTCCCGTCAGCCCGGAGGAACCACCGATGCTGGCGTACCCCAGCCGCGGAGTGGCAACGCTCTGGGTGCCGGCGCCCATCGCTGACGCGACTGCTCTCGTGTCCCTTCTGGGTGCGCCCAGATCGAGACTGCTCAGCCTCCTCGATGAGCCGCTGCCCACAGTCGAGATCGCCCGCCGCCTCAGGGTCACCCCGAGCGCCGTGTCCCAGCACCTGCGCGTGCTCTACGTCACTGGCCTCGTCACCCGGGCTCGTGCCGGACGGCAGGTCCTGTACCGTCGCAGCCCCCTCGGCGACCAGCTGACCGGCCAGCGTCAGCCTCCCTGAGCTCGATAAAGCGAGGACGGGCTGTTCGCTGATCCGTCAGCCCACCTCGGCGTGTGTGGCGCGTGTTCAGCGGTCGTCAGGAGCGGTTCTCGTCACGGATCATGCGACGCAGGCTGGTGCGGGTGGCTGCGAGGTCGTTCTCCAACGATGCGATGCGAGATGTGAGTTGTTCTGCTTCGGCGCGCATTTGAGCCCCGGAGCGTTCGAGCCGACGGTTTGCTTCGGTGAGTTCGCCGATACGCTCTGTCAGTTGGCGGTTGCTGACTTGGTCGAGTTGCTGACCGAGTTGTTGCCGGACGGCTTCGCGAAGGCGGTCTCGCTCCTGGCGGAGAGCGGTGATCTCTTCCCGCGCCATCATCAGGTCGGACTTCAGGCTCGCCGGGCTGGCCTGGCGGCCGTCGGACCGTGCGACGACCGGCTCGTGTTCCTGCTGGCGGATAGCGGCCTCGATGTGCTCGCGTACCCCTTCGGCGTAGACGAGCCAGGTCGAGACCTTGGCCGTGCGGGCGACCGTGGTGAAGGTGATGTGCTCGCCATCGGCGAGCATGTTCTGGACGACGTCGAGGGCTCGCTGCCGCTTGCGGAGGCTGTCCGCTCTCCGGGAGGCTGCGAGGACTTCGCCCGGGGTGCGGGCTGCTGAGCTCAATTGTTCTCCGGCTGGATCACAGTCAGGGGCAGCATCTTGCGGTTGTCACCGGCCCGGACTCGGCGGAGGACCGTGGCGGCTTCTTCCAGCTCGGCGCGTTCGTCGTCCGGCATGCTGACCATGCGCCTGCGCATCTTTTCGGAGACCTCCTCATAGGAGGTGATCCGAGCGGTGATGTTGTCGATGACGAAGCTGGCCGCATCCATGGCCAGTGCGGTCTCTCGGTCGGCTCGCAGGCTGTTGATGTGATCCTCAATGGACGGGAGGTAGGACGGGTCTGGGCGGTAGAAGCCACAGCCGGAGCACTGGAAGCGGATCGGGCATGCTTGGCCGCCCGCCTTGACGTTGGAGGGCTCGGTGCAGCCCCCGAACGGGACGGCGACCGAGCGTTGTTCGTAGGCCAGCGGTGAGCACGGGGAATCTGCCCCGTGCCGGTCGACGACTTGGAGACTGAGAGTCTTGACCGCCTCGCGCTTCCGCTTCAGGGAGACGCGGTAGTAGCCGAGCGTAGTGCGGGGATCGTCGTGGTCCATGAGGTCGCGCAAGACGTCGAGCGGGGTTCCGGCGTCGGCGTGCCGTTGGGCAAACGGGTGCCGGAACGCGTAGGGAAAGATCAGGGACTTGCCGAACGGCAGTGGGTTGCCGTGGGTGTCGACGGTGCCGCTGTCCAGCTCGGGCAGGGAGTCGACCCACTTGCGCATGGCCGCTCCGAGCGTGATCCACCCCAGGTGCGGAAGGCCGGCCGCGTCGGTGGCGGCCGGGAACAGGTAGGTCTCGCTGTCGGGCGGGGCGGCGATGTATCCGCGGATCTTCTGCCATCGCTCGATCGTCTGCACTGTCTCGGTGACGATCGGCAGGCGCCTGCGCAACCGGCGGCCCTTGCTGTTGTGCCAGATCAGCGAGACCTCATCGCCCTCACGCTCCAGGCAGTTCCGGGGCAGGGAGGCCACTTCGCTTGGCCGGCGACCGCAGTCACGCAGGACCACATAGATGGCGTGGAACATCGCCCGTACTTCCTCTGGAGCGAGGTCGCCGTAGTGGATGTCCACCGGGAAGGTGTCGAGCTGGGCGTCGAGCTGTCGGATGACGTGCTCGGGGATGGCCCTGCCGATCTCGTCTTCGTTGGTGTCCTCCTGGGGGATGCTGTGAGAGCCGTGTCGAGCGAACGCCCCCGGTGCGTCTTCGAGTTGCCCGGTGAGGCGGCCGAAGTCCAACAGGGCGAAGAAGTCGCCCAGCAATTTGCTGCGGTAGCTGGACGCGCAGAGCTTGCCTGTCCTGCTGTTGCGTGCGGCCGCGATCTCCTCGAAAGCTGCCTGGATGTGGGTGAAGTCCAGGCTGGACAGTTCGGTGCCACCGCCGGGTAGCCGGTTCATCCCCTGGGCGGCGAGCACGACGCCTCGGTGCCACCGGTTGAACTCGTTGCTGGTGGGACGCTCTGCCTCGGTCCGCCGTCGCAGCAGATCCCGCAGCCACGGCTGAGGGATCCCCGCCAGGTCGGCGACCCCGGGATGCCTGCGGCGACCGGTCTTGCTGCGGGACTTCAGCCCTGCCGCTCGCAGGTCGATGGCGTCCTCTTCCCATGGGTCGTCACCGAAGAAGGCAACGAATCCACGGCGGACTGACCAGACCAGCTGGCGGAATACGGCATGCGGGCTCGCCTTCCGCTCCGGCAGGCGGGCGTGAGGCACTTCCAGACCGTGGTTCGCGGGTTGGCGAAGTCCCCGGTGAACAGCCACTCTTGCGCGCTCCATTCGCCTGGACGCCATTGCGGGTCCAGTTGGTCGCGCAGCCAGTCCCGCCACCCCTGCCAGTCGACGGAGAACGGCGAGATGCGGGGTGTAACGGCATTCGGGATGGAAGTGATCGCGACGACAGTCATCGGGTTACTGCCGCGACTCGCTCGACGGCTTCCCGCTTCCGTTTGTCGCTGGCGTGCAGGTAGGGCTTGAGCGATGACGGTGACACCTGCCCGAGGAGGGCCTGGACGACATCATGGGGGACACCTTCCGCGACCCACTCGGTCGCCGCCGTATGGCGGAGCATGTGCGGCCGGGCGATGATCTCAGCCCACTTGGCCAGCCTGTCGAACATCTGCTTCGCGTTGGGGTAACCCATTGGCCGACCCAGTGGGGCCCGGTAGAGGTTCACGAAGACCATGTCGCTCTCGACGGCCTCACAGACACGGTCGCGTTCCCACTGGTAGTCGCGGTAATGCTCGGCGATCTCGTCGGTGACGGGGATGACCCGAGACCTGTGGGACTTGGCGAGTGCGCCGTTCACGTTGTCCCGACGACGGCGGACGTGAACGTGCGGGCCGCGGACATGGCAGCCCAACATGCGGGAGTCGACCAGCAGGTGGATGTCCTCGCGGCGCAGGCCGAGCGTCTCGCCGATACGCATCCCGGTCGCCCGCATCAGCACGATCATGAACCGGTCCCGGGCGTTGCGAGCCAGCTGGATCATCAGCTGGACCTGCTCGGGAGTAAAACACTCGACGCCCGGCTCATCGGCCGTGAACCTCAAAGTCCGGGTCTGCACCTGGCGGAATCGTCCGCCCTCGCCCGTCTCGAAGTCGGTTGGTAGGAACCGCAGGTGACGTGGCTGAGACAGTGACTCGGCGACCTTCGCCGACACCCAGTTGCGGCCGACGCCGAAGCGGAGGAACTCCGTCACCGTGACGAGTACGGCGTCCGCGCTGCTGTCCTTGCGGAACCGCGGGCGGGCAGGCGGCTTCTTGCCGCGCGGTGGAAGCGGGGTACTGACGAGCCAGTCCCGGAACCTCAGCAGGTTCTCGAATCCGGGATCGGGCCACCCCAAGCCGCGCTCATCGCACCAGGTCAAGTACAGGGCCAGGCGACACGCATAGTTGCGCACCGTGTTCACCGAACACCCACGGCCCCGCAGACTCTCCAGGTACTTACTCGCTTCCGGATGCAACCGGAACAGCTCATCCACGATGGCCCAGGCCACCGTCGGCACAGCCCCGGGCAGCGTCGCCTTCTCCACATGGAATTTCACGGATGACCTAACGACCCAGACGTACCAACGACCTATCAGATAGCGATAAGTCACACAGAAGAGTGAGTCCTGAACCTACGTGCCTCCGCCAGAAAACCGCATCTAGATAACTGTGAGGCGTGCCAACTCGGCTGCACCGCGTACAGCTCCTTCTGGGCGGGCTCCGAGCGGGTTTCTTTCAGGAGGTTGATGACGTAACGGAGTTGGCCGACTACCGCCGGCCGTAATGCTTCGCCACCGTGCTGGTCGTCTCGGCGCCAGTAATGCTCGATCGATGCGCGCAGCGCCTGGAGGGTGGAGGGGCTTGGACTGGTTCGGGTGGTCAGCGCGAGGAAGCTGTCCACCTCCGCCCCGGAAGGATGGCTGCGGGTTCGCCCTAGAGTATCGGCTCTTTCGCAGCGGACGGTTCACGCTCGGTCGTGGCCAGAGCCACGGGTGTCTCCCAGGAACGTCGTGCCAGCCCGAGCATGTGGCCGGGGATCCGCAGTCCGTCAGCCACTCGCTCAATGACATCGATGTGCACCAACTGGCGCCTGCCTGCCATCACTTCGTCGACCCGGCTGGGTGTCAGGTCGCAGCGCCGGGCGATCATCGAGGGGTAGATCCCCGCGTGGATCTTGATCAGGCGGAATACGCGCGCGAAATCGCGGAAACGGCCTGCGTCGAGCATCTCCGGGTCGGTGAGCAGCCCGGCAGGGAGCTCCGGCGGTCGGGACGGGTCGGTCATGGCGATGCTCCCATGGCTGAAGGCTACCCAACGTTGCTTATTGTCGCTTGTGGGCGAGGTTGCCCAAGTTGGGTAACCAGCCGGACCTTTCTGCCGGAATCCTGCGATTGCAATGCTCTGAGCATGGCGGATGAACAGATGGCTGCTGCTGCCGACGAGGTGTCGCCCGGCGGTTCGGGGCCGGTGTGCTCTTACCGTGAAGGGATGCAGGTCCCGGCCCACAAGGTCGAGCGGCCCGGCGCGGGCCTCCCGGCCGTGAATGCCGACGTGTTGGAGCTCAACGCCGAGAGCAGCGCGCAACACGATTGTGTCCGCCCCGGGCGGGGACGGGATGCGACGGTCCTCACCACCGGACGCTCTCACGCCCAACACAGCGGGGGAATTTGCGAGCCGGTGGATGTTGCCAAGGTGATCAGCGCAGCGCATCGGGCGGAACAACTCGCCACCAAAGACCCGACATCCAGTCTGGCACAGACTGTTGCTGCCGAGTTGAACGGCTACCTGCCGTCCCTGCTGGCAGTGGCGGAACACCCTGAGCCGCATGATCGGCAGCACCCCGGCGGCTCTGCGGGCGCGTGACCTCCTGGCCGACACCCTGAGGCACGCCAGATCGGTGCACCTGGCTGAAGAGGGTGGCGAACTGACCAACCCCACCGCACGACTCCACCTCCTGGCACGGGCCTGCCGGCTACTGCACCACAACCTCGAATCCAGCTGGTAGTCCCCCAACAGCCCGTTTCTTTCCCTGGCCGCTCAGTGCGCCGGGGTTCAAGCGGGGCGGCCCCGCACCCGACCGCGCATCCTCACCTCGGTCCCCCCGAGGGAGCGGGGCCGCCCTCCCCCACCCCTACATCCGAGGACAGCTCCGTGGCGAAACCAGCAACACAGCTCACCCGATTCGAGCGATGGCGAGGCCGCCGCCCCAACCGCTCCCGCGTCATCGAGACCGCCGTCACCACCGCACTGCTCAGTGGCGTCGTGATCGCGTTCGCCGCCCTGCCCTGGCAGCTCGCCAACGGAAGCTAGTGCTCTGACCGGGAAGGTTCACCGGGTTGAAGCTCAGTCGAGCCGCTACGGTGAATCGTGGGCGGTCGTAGCGATGTTCGGGTTGGGGAGGTCGGCTTGGTCCAGATAGAGGTTCCCGCGCCTGAGCCGGATTGGGAGGCGGCGCCGTCGTACCAGGGTGGGAAGCGCAATCCCGCGTTCCAGCAGAGCATGTGGGAGTTCGCTGCTAGCTCTTTCCGGCTGGTGGCGGGGCTGAGGCCGCCGCTGGAAGCGCTCGCGGCGCGATTGCGACTGACCGTCGAACGCGGGTGGGAGGATCTCGGGGATGTGGACGTTGCCATGTTCCGCATCGAGCGGGTGGACTTTGCGCTGAGTCGGCTTGAAGGAGCGGTCGTCACGGACACGTTCGTCTGGGTGAGCCGCTCACAGGACGACGTGGACTCGGCGCTGGACATCCTGCTCGGTGCGCTTGGCATCGGCCGCGAGGCACTTGCATTCCGCGGCGACGTGGAGACGGGTTTCGAATATTGCGACGGCTCTGCCGGGTAAATGCTGAAGTGGTCTGTCAGGCGGCGGCAGCCAATGGCCGCCCGCCCCACCGGATTCCCTTCTCGCTGCGGATGCGGGCGCGTTCGCGGCGTTGGGCGGCGAGGACGTTGGGGTGGCGGGCGTTGGTGTTGCGCCGGCGCAGGTAAGCGTGGAGGGCCCGGGTCTGGGCGGTGTGGTTGCGGTGGTGGAGTTGGCGACGGTGAACTGCCGTAGCGGTCCGAAGTGGGCCTCGATGGGGTTGGCCCAGGACGCGTAGGTTGGGGTGAAGCACAGCTCGACCCGCTGCTTGGCCGCCCAGCGCCCGATCTTCTCGCCCTTGTGGGCGGAGAGGTTGTCCAGGATGACGTAGATCGGGGCGCCGTCCGGGCGGGCGGCGCGGATCGACTTCAGCGCGGCCAGTGTGTTCGCGGTGCCCTTCTTGCGGCGGTTGACTCCCCACAGGGTGTCGTCGCCGATCGAGTAGCAGCCGTGGAAGTAGCGCACCCCGTGAGTGCGGTGGTAGGTCGCGGGATGCCGCTCGGGGTGCCCTTGCTCGGCCCAGCACGACCCGGCGGTGGGGCGGATGCCGAGCGGCCCGAACTCGTCGAACGCGAACACTCGGTCCGGGAAGCGGTTCAGGACCTCCTCGATGCGGTCGAGCTTGGCGTCGCGGTCGGGGTCGGGGGACTCCTTCCAGGTCTTGGTGCGCTGGAAGGTGATGCCGCGGCGAGCGAGCAGGCACCGTAACGCCTCGCGGCCGATCCGGATCACGCGGCCGTGCACTTTCCGCAGGTAGGCGACGAGCTTGCGGATGGACCAGTGGGTGAAGGGCTGGCCGACCTTGGTCGGGCGGGTGGTGGCCGTCTGGATGACGAAGTCCTCGTCGTCAGGGCTGAGCAGGCGGGGACGGCCTCCCGCCCACCGAGGGTCCAGGCAGGGTAGGCCGATCTCGTTGAACTGGTGGATCACGGCCCGGACGGTGTCCTCATCGGCCTGCACCAGCTTCGCGATCACCAGCACCCGGTTCCCGCCGGCCGAGGCCAGCAGCATCATCGCGCGCCGGTACCGCACCGAGTTGGTGCTGCCTCGCCGCACGATCTGCTGCAGCTTCTGCCCTTCCTGGTCGGTCAGTCTGCGCACACGGACAGGCTCTGCCACCGCACCCCCAGCAGTCGGATCGGACGTCACCGCATATCCAACCGTCGCGACCACCAACCCGGCGAACCTTCCCGGTCAGAGCACTAGCGGCGGATCTCCGCCTCCGCGTTCAGGGCCCGCTCCGGCACCGTGACGCCCGCCCCCGTGGGTGCCCAAAGGGTCGCCGCGGAGAACAGGGTCACGGCCGCCGCGCCCATGAGCATGGGTACGTTGCCGAGCCAGGCGGCCAGCGCGCCCCCCGCAAGGGCTCCGACCGGCACCGTCGTGAGCACCACCGCCTGCACGAGTCCCGCGACGCGGCCCTGCATGCCGTCAGGGGTGACCAGTTGCTGCGTGGTCGTCATGGAGATCATCCATACGGTGCCGGAGAGGCCGTAGCAGACCTGGTACGCGAGCAGCACGGGGAAGGCGAAGCCCAGCGACGCGGCCGGGATCAGGAACACAGCAGCGCCTGCCGCGAGCCCGAAGATCTGCGTGGCCCGCCACAGCCCCGAGGTCCTGGCGAAGCGTCCGGCGAGCAGGGCGCCCGCCAGGGTGGCCGCGCTGTAGGCCGCGTAGGTCGTGCCCAACTGCCAGGCGGGCAGGGCGAGATCGCGGGTCGCGTAGAAGACGTAGAGGGCGGCCGCCGCACCGCTGCCGAGGTTGAGTCCGGCGCCCGCCAGGACCATGCGGCGCAGTCGGCGCTCGGCGCGCACCACCGCGAGTCCCGTACGCAGCGAGCCGGCCAGGGACTTCGCGCGGGCGGGCTCCCGCGAGCCTGTCAGCGCGTTCAGCGCGGCGGGCAGCGCGAACAGAAAGAGCGCCTCGATTGCGTAGGCCGCACTGGCCGCGAGGAGCGCCGCGTCGGCTCCGAGGAGCCCGACCATGACACCGCCGAGCGCGGGCCCGCCGACCTGTCCGCTCGTACGGGCTGCGGTCAGCGCCGAGTTGGCGGCGAGGAGCCGCTCCGGTCCGACGACGCGCGGCAGCGCTGCCTGGAGCGCGACCGAGAGCGTGAAGGTCAGGGTGCCCGAGACGCCTGCGACCACGTACAGGTGCGCCAGGGTGACATGCCCCACCGCGCCGGCCAACGAGATCGAGCCGACGACCAGGGTCTGCAGGGTGGTCACCCACACGAGGAGGCGGCGCAGCCTGATCCGGTCGACGATCGCTCCGGCCAGCGGGCTCAGCACGGCGCCGGGCAGATAGGTCAGCGCAAGCAGCGCGGCCGCCCCGAACGGCCCCGCGCCGAGATCGGTCACGGCCAGCAGGGCCAGTGCGAGAGCGGTGATCTGCCGCCCGACGGAGCTGGCGACCTGCTCGCCGCACAGCAGCACGAAGGGACGGTGGCGACGCAGGGGGACCATCCCGTCGGCCCGTGACGCGCACAACCCTCAGATCCCTGTGCAGGGAACAGGCCAGCGGTGCAGCCGCGGCGGCAGGGCCACCGCCCAACCGTCCGCGACGAGAGCGAGCCGCTCGGCCGCGAGCAGGTCGACTGCCTCCCGCTGCACGGCGTCGAGGTCACCGATCGCCGTGGGCTCCTGGACCGTGGCGAAGGTGACGAGCAGATCCGGGTGGTCGAGGGTGAACCTCGCCGAGGCGGGCCGCTCTCTGCGGTCCATGACGGTGATGAAGTCCGGGCCGCGGCGGTGGTAGAGCATGCCGGCGGGGAAGGCGGCATACGAGGTGCGCCAGGCGCTCAACTCACATGCTTCGTCCGGCCGTGCGACGGGTGGTGGGAGGTGGTGCAGCATCCGTACGTACGGGGCGCCATGCGTGTCAAGCGGGTCGTCGCCTCGCGGCCGGTCTTCGTAGGCGATCTCCCAGTGCGTACGGAGCCGTTGGCTCTGACACTCGCGCAGGAACTGGACCGCCACCGCCGTCTCGCGCCCCGCCCCGCCCAGGCGCAGCGGCACGTCCACGTGGACCTGTCGGCCGATCACACGGTGGGGGATGGTCGCAGGAAGCCCGGTCATCCGGCCACCTCCTGACGGGCCGTGGATTGCGGAGCCGGGTCGGGGTCGATGCGGTCCGGTACGTCCCACGTGGGCAGGGACACGTACGTCCGCCCGTCGCGGAACACCAGCCCCGTCGCCTGAGCCTGCTGGATCCACCCGCACAGCTCCTCGGCCGGGATGTCGTGTCCGTCGCCGGTCAGCAGCCGGTGCAGCGCGGGCTCCGTCCGCCCGTCCTCAAGGCGGCGCAGCGCTTGCGCCTGCCAGCCGGTCAGCCGGTGGGTGCGGCGAGGCCAGCCGTGGCGCCGGTCGTGTACGAGCAGTACGTCGACGCCGTCCTCCGGCTCCGCTTCCTCCATCACCAGGCTCGATCCGTGATGTCCGTCGCGCCATGCCGCGACGGCCCGCTTGAGCCGGCTCTCGGTCTCTCCGCCGATGCCCGCGTCGTCCGTCGCGAACAGGTAGACGAGGTCGGCGAGTTCGGACTCGGGCAGCTCGTAGACATGGTGGTACATCTCGGCTGGGTGCCGCTTGCCGAAGCCGAACCCCGGGTCCGTGAAGTTCGGGCTGAACCGCTCCAGTTGGATGCGGTGGGCGCCGCCCGGGGGCTGCAGGTGGACGAGCGCGGGCAGCTGGTCGACGACCGGGGCGTAGTCCTCGACGGTCTCGCCCGGGAAGCCGTACAGGTAGTTCCAGGTGACGGTCAGCGCGTGGTTCTCGCACTCACGGAGTGTGCGGACGTTGCGGGCACCGCTGACGCCCTTGTCCATGAGGTCGAGGACCCGGTTGCTCAGGCTTTCGATGCCGGGCTGGATGAGTACGGCTCCGGCCCGCCCGAGGAGGGCGATCTGTTCACGGTTGAGGTTGGACTTGACCTCGTAGTGCATCCGCAGGTCCCAGCCACTCTCGGCGGCGAGGGGCAGGAAGTCCTTGAAGTACGCCATGTCGATGATGTTGTCGACGGTGACGACGTCGAGGATGCGGTGCCGTCGTACGAGGTGGTCGATCTCGCTCCACAGCTGCTCACCCGACTTGGCGCGGAACGCCATGGAGGAGCCGTTGAGCCCGCAGAAGGTGCAGTGGTGCTTCTCGCCCCACCAGCAGCCACGTGCCCCCTCGACCACCAGCTTCGGGTAGACGTATTCGACGACGGGGGATGCGTCGAGGGCTGCCTGCCACTGGTAGTAGTCGGGCGCGGGGATGTCGGAGGGCGCCACGGTGCGCCGGGACTCGGTGTTCGCCCGCGAGACCCGGCCGTCCGTCTGCCCTTCCCACCAGCACAGGCCCGGTACGTCGGCGGGTGGCGTGTCGGCGTCCAGGTGGCGCAGGAGCGCCGGGAAGGCGTACTCGCCCTCGCCGCGCACCACGTGGTCGACGAAGGGATGGTTGCGGTGCAGGGCGTGCCCCATCGGGCCGTCGCAGTTGCTGCCGCCGAAGACGACGGTGAGCCCTGGACGGCGGCGCTTGAGCTCCCTGGCCAGCGCGAGCGAGGGCACGTTCTGCATAAACGTGCTGGTGAACCCGACGACGTCCGGTTCCTGGGCAAGCACCTCCGTCGCGCACTCGGCGATGAACTCGCTCGCGTGGACCCGCATGTCGGAGGCGGTGTCGATGCAGAGGCCGCGACGTGCAGCGTACTCCTTCAGCCGAGCGACGCCCCAGTTCTCGTCCTCGTACAGCACACCCGAGAAGACCCAGTCACCGAGGCCGTCGAAGATCGAATCGCTGCCGATCGCCTCGTAGTCACCGGGGCGCAGCCGCCCGCCGGACCGCTCGAGGAGGAACTCCGCCCAGCGCAGCGAGCCGTGGAACTCACGCACATCGTCGTCCGGGCGGGCCTGCCGCAACAGCTGATGCAGCAGGCCCACTTGGAGAGAGGGCAGATCGATCGGGTGCCACGGCATGGTCACCAGCTGTACGCGCACACCACTCTCCCCCGTCACCGTCCCCTCGATATCCCGCTCACGCTCACGTTCCCGCCCGGTCAGCGGGTCGGCGGGCGCTTCTCCATGACGGCGGGCTTGCGGTTCGTGCGCTCCTCTTCGCGGATCACTACCTTTTTGATCTCCACGACTCTCCCCTGGTCGGCGACCTCGAACTCCCGTGCCACGCAAAGCAGTTCACCTTATAGTGCATCACATGCGCCCCACAAGAACCCCGACGGCGAAGCGGCCCGCCCGTCAGAGGCCGTGCAGCACGGCATCCAGGTCGAGTAGGCCCGGCCGCGCCTGAGAAGCAGGTCAGTGCCCCTTGCAGTGGGCTCTAAAATCGCCACGCACTCCACGTGCGAGGTCATCGGAAACACGTGGAGACAATGCCACGGCCCCAACCAGCGGTGCTGGCGCCGGTTGAGCCCTATGCAACTCACCTCCAACGCTGAGCGGAGCAGGGTATCCGTCAATGGCCGGTTACCGAAACCGGTGATTCCGCGGACTATTGGCAGTCCACCGTGTCTCCCCGCTTCCCCACTGCCGCGGAACCAACTAAACCCGAAAGGCACTGCCGACAGGAATGCCCAGTCAGAGCGGCGAAAAGTCTCACGGCCAGTTCACCCCCGAGCACATCCGCGCCACCTGAAGTGGGACGGCGAGCGTCGAGGACGCCGCCGAGGCGTTCGGCTTGTCGAAATCGAAGAGCGACGACCTCGTTCGCCGCGGAGAATTCCCATGCCGCGTGCTACCGATAGGCCGCACCGCCCGCGTCGTCACCGCCTCGCTCCTCCGCGTACTCGAGAGCGGCGAGCCGGAGTACAACGGAGCCTCCAGTGCAAGCCCCAATCCGTCCTGACCAACTGCACGACGACCCCCCGCCGCAGCAAGCCGGCGGGGCGTCGTCGTATCAGGTCCCGGTCCACGCAGGACCCCCGCCGGGGCAAGCCGACGGGGGTCCTCACGTGTCACAGCCCCTATGAGCGGGGTGCTGGCTGTAGCTGTTTGACCAGGTGGAAGACCTCGCGGGCCGCATAGCGTTTGAGGCAACGGACGACTTCGCGCCGGGTCTTACCCTCCTTGATCCGGCGCTCGTAGTAGTCCTGAGCGCGCGGGTCGACCCGCAGACGG
>NZ_JAYWVC010000016.1:0-85472 GCF_036281785.1 Streptomyces chiangmaiensis
CTCGGGCGGGCGCGCTCCGTGGCGGCCATCGGCGTGCTCTCCTGGCGTACGGCTCTGCGAACGGTTCCGGCCAACGAAGAGACCGAATACCAGCGTAGGCAGAGACCGATCCGGGGGCCTGCGGACGGCGACCGGATGGCGTCACGCGGGGCGCGATGGGCCGCGGATCCGCGCGGCGGCGCCCGTGCCGCCCGCTGCCGGAACCCCTGGCGTCCCTCGCGACGGGAGCAACGGCCCGTGGGCGCTGACCGGTTGACCCCTGTACCGGGCGAGCGCCGCTACCGACCCCGGGCAGTACGGACCCGAAGGCGGACCGCACGCACGCCCAGGGCGTCGAGGGCCGGTGTGAAGTGAAGCGCACGTAAGAAAGTCGGGCCTCATGATTACCCGAACGACCTGGTGAAATCACTTAAAGTGGCGATCTTCGGGCCCGTCTCGCTACTGCAATCCAGTGACAGACGGGTCGCCGCCCCGTCGCCTCCGTGGAAGCCTCGGTGGTGCGCGCAGTGTGGGGGAATCCGTCAGTGGGGGATCCGTCACAGTACAGGAGACAACCGTGAAGTCCTCACTTCGCACCCGTTCCGCCCGTCTGCTCCCCGTTGGCGCGCTGTCCGTCGCGCTGCTGGCCACCGGCGCCGCCGGCGCGTTCGCCGCCCCGGCTCCACAGCACAGCGCGACCACGGTGAAGACCGCGACGATGGCCTCGATCAGCGTCAACGCCTCCAGGACCGAACTCCAGTCCGGGGAGTCGGTGACGTTCACGGGCGCCGCGACGGGTCTGAAGATAGGCGACACCCTGTCGCTCCAGCGGTACGACGGCACCAAGTGGGTGACCGTGAAGACCGTCAAGGTCGCCCAGGGCAACACCTACACTTTCATGGCCACCAAACTCACCACCAGGGGCTCGGAGAGGTTCCGGGTGAGCCACGGCGCGACGGTGTCACCGACGGTGATCGTCAGCGTGAATTGACGCCACACGACGCGGTGTTCGGCACCGTGAAGTGACGCCACGAGGTCGAGGGGCGTCCCGTCGTCGGGGCGCCCCTTCTCCGTGGACGGGCACCGTTGCGGACCGGCGCAGGAGCAGGCGATCAAGTGCCCCGGATCAGGGCCACACGAGGCAGTACGGCTGGTGCCCGGCCTCGTGCAGTCGATGGCTGAAATCCTGCCACTCGTGCAGCAGTTGATACACGTTGAACGCGTCCCGCGGCCCGCCCCGGTCGGGAACCGTCGACCAGATGAACGCCGCGGCGCCCACCGCTTCCTCGCCTATGCCGCGCAGCGGGTCCACGACCGTCATGGGGAGCTTGACCACCGCGTAGTCGGGGTGCAGGACCACCAACTCCAGCGGCGGGACCCTGTGCAGCGGGACGCCCTCGATTCCCGTGAGGACCATCGCCGCCATCGTCTCCGGCTTGATCTTGGTGAACATCCCGCCCATGCCGAGCTCGTCACCGCCGAGCTCCTCGGGACGCATCGAGATCGGGACCCGGGCTGCGGTGGCGCCGTCCGGCGCACCGAAGTATTTGTACGTCACCCCCACCCGGCCACCATTCCCGCTCCCTGACCCGAGCCGATCAATCCCATGGTTCGCATGGTCCATGCCATCCATACGTGACAGCCGGTCGATCCGCTCAGGTCCACCCTGCGCACTCTGCGCCTGGCGTCTCTCGCTCGTCTCTTCCGCGTCGCGCCGGTGCCTCCCCCGCCGGGCACGCCGAGGACCCACGTCATCGGTCCCCTCGCCCAGTCCGCCACCGCGATGCATATCTCCACCCGAGTGCATTTCTAGGACGCGTGGCCCCCGCCGCGCAACCCGATCAACGTGTCAGTGACCTCCCCCACGGCCGCCCGCCGAAACGTGCGTTTAAACACCCGTCCGCGGGATCTTCGCGGGCTCTGACACCATGGCTTGTGTGAGCTATCCGTACGAAGCCCCAGTTTCGCAGACTCTTTTCGAGCGCGCGTCGGCCGTCACGCCCGGCGGCGTGAACTCTCCGGTGCGCGCCTTCCGCGCCGTGGGCGGTACGCCCCGGTTCATGGTGTCCGGTAACGGTCCCTATCTGACCGATGCCGACGGGCGCGAATATGTTGATCTTGTTTGTTCCTGGGGGCCCATGATCCTCGGGCATTCCCACCCGGAGGTGATCGCCGCCGTACAGGAGGCCGTCTCGCGTGGCACCTCCTTCGGCACGCCCGGTGAGGGCGAGGTCGCGCTCGCCGAGGAGATCGTCGCCCGGGTCGCGCCCGTCGCGCAGGTGCGGCTCGTCTCCAGTGGGACGGAAGCCACCATGTCGGCGATCCGGCTGGCCCGCGGATTCACCCGCCGGTCCAAGGTGATCAAGTTCGCCGGCTGTTATCACGGGCATGTCGATTCGCTGCTGGCGGCCGCCGGGTCCGGAGTGGCCACGTTCGCCCTGCCCGACACCCCCGGGGTCACCGGTGCCCAGGCCGGCGACACCATCGTCCTCCCCTACAACGACCTCGAGGCCGTCCGCGCCGCCTTCTCCGCCCACCCCGGAGAGATCGCCTGTGTGATCACCGAGGCCTCGCCCGGGAACATGGGCGTCGTGCCGCCGCTGCCCGGGTTCAATCAGGGGCTCAAGGATCTCTGCAGGGAGAACGGCGCCCTGTACGTCTCCGACGAGGTCATGACCGGATTCCGCACCAGCAGGGCCGGCTGGTACGGCATCGACGGGGTCGAGCCCGACCTCATGACCTTCGGCAAGGTCATGGGCGGAGGGTTCCCCGCCGCGGCCTTCGGCGGACGTGCGGACGTCATGGCGCACCTCGCCCCGGCCGGACCGGTCTACCAGGCCGGCACCCTCTCCGGGAATCCGGTCGCCACCGCCGCCGGCCTCGCCCAGCTGCGGCTGCTCGACGACGCCGCGTACGACAAGGTCGACGCGGTCTCCGCCGAGATCCGCACGCTCGTCACGGAGGCGCTGGCCAAGGAAGGCGTGGAGCACCGGCTCCAGAGCGCGTCCAACATGTTCTCCGTGTTCTTCACCGACCGTCCGGTGCACAACTACGAGGACGCCAGGAGCCAGGAGTCCTTCCGGTTCACGGCCTTCTTCCACTCCCTTCTCTCGCAGGGTGTCTATCTGCCACCCTCGTCCTTCGAATCCTGGTTCGTCTCCACCGCCCACGACGAGCGCGCGATCCAGCGGATCGCCGACGCCCTTCCCGCGGCGGCCCGTGCAGCAGCGGAGGCCACGGCAGCATGAGTGACATCACCGTCGTCCACCTGATGCGTCACGGGGAGGTCGCCAACCCGGACGGCGTGCTGTACGGGCGGCTGCCCGGCTACCACCTGTCCGAGCTGGGGCGGCAGATGGCCGAGCGGGTCGCCGAGCACCTGTCCTCCCGGGACATCACCCACGTCGTCGCCTCCCCGCTGGAGCGGGCGCAGGAGACGGCCACCCCGATCGCCAAGGCACACGGGCTCGACCTCGCCGTCGACGAACGACTCATCGAGGCCGAGAACGTCTTCCAGGGCAAGACCTTCGGGGTGGGGGACGGCGCGCTGCGGCGGCCGGAGAACTGGAAGCACCTCGTCAACCCGTTCAAGCCGTCCTGGGGCGAGCCCTACGTGGACCAGGTCGTACGGATGATGGGGGCGCTGGACGCCGCCAAGGACGCGGCGCGCGGGCACGAGGCCGTGTGCGTCAGCCATCAGCTGCCGATCTGGATCGTGCGCAGCTTCGTGGAGAAGCGGCGGCTGTGGCACGACCCCCGCAAGCGGCAGTGCACACTCGCCTCGCTGACCACGTTCACGTACCAGGGCGACAAGATCGTGTCGGTCGGCTACACCGAGCCGGCCCGGGACCTGGTGCCGGCCCATCTGCTGGCGGGGGCCAAGCCGGTGAAGGGGAAGGACAAGGCATTCGGGGCCTGAGCCGTCCGGTGGCCCCGACCGACCGGGGCCGGTGGTGGAGGCGTGCGCCGTAGGACGCACGCCTCACGCCAGGACGTTCGCTTCATCACAAGTCATACGCAATCCCGTCATCTGACCGTATCTTTGTAAATCCCGCGACACATCAGCGGCTTGAGCGGAACCTTTGTCTCCGTCGCGCCCTCTCACTGTGTGACCGCTGAGAGCGCGCTATGAGACGAGGACGGGATGCGGGAGATCAGCCGGCGAGGACTGATGGGACTCGGTGCCGGTGCTGCGGCCGCGATGGGGCTGGCCGCGTGCGGTTCCCAATCGCATGACGGCGCGACCCCGGGACGCGGTTCCGGCACGGGGGGCTCCGGTGGCGTCGGCAGTTCCCGTCCCAGCCCCAGGCCCACCGCCACCACACCTCCCCTCGGGGACGGTTCCACCGCCGACACCGGCAAGCAGCCGAACCAGCCGGAAAAGCCGCGGCCCCTGGAGCCGGGTGAGACACCGCCGCAGTTCGTCGTCTTCTCCTGGGACGGCGCCGGCGAGGTCGGAAACGGGCTCTTCCCGCGCTTTCTCGACCTCGCCAAGGAGCACGGCGCGCACATGACCTTCTTCCTCTCCGGGCTCTATCTGCTGCCCGAGTCGAAGAAGCGCATGTACCTGCCCCCGAACAACGCGCCGGGCGCCTCCGACATCGGTTATCTGACGGACGCGCACATCCGCTCCACCCTGGAGAACGTCCGCCGTGCGTGGCTCGAGGGCCATGAGATAGGCACCCACTTCAACGGCCACTTCTGCTCCGGCTTCGGCACGGTCGCGAACTGGACGCCCAAGCAGTGGCGCAGCGAGATCGAACAGGCCAAGTCCTTCGTCAAGGAGTGGCGTACCAACACGGGGTTCACCGATCTGCCGACGCTGCCCTTCGACTACGACAAGGAGCTGATCGGCGGTCGCGCGCCCTGCCTCCTCGGCCAGGACAACCTGCTGCCGACGGCCCGCGAGCTGGGCTGGCGCTATGACGCCTCCTCACCCGGCGGCCGGCAGCGCTGGCCGGGGAAGCGGCAGGGCCTGTGGGACTTCCCGCTCCAGTTGATCCCGTTCCCTGGGCACACGTTCGAGGTCCTGTCGATGGACTACAACATGCTCGCCAACCAGTCGATCAGGACGACACAAGGGCCCTCGTACAACTACCCGGGCTGGCGTACCCAGGCGGCGAACGCCTACATATCCGGATTCAAGCGGGCATACGAGACGAATCGTGCACCCTTCTTCGTAGGCAACCACTTCGAGCACTGGAACGGCGGCATATACATGGACGCCGTCGAAGAGGCGTTCACGCACATCGCGCGCGAGAAGGAGAAGGGGGGCGACGTACGGCTCGTCTCCTTCCGGCAGTTCACGGACTGGCTCGACGTCCAGAAGCCCGAGATCGTGCGCAAGCTGCAGACCCTGGACGTGGGGCAGCGGCCGGCGGGTGGCTGGAAGGAGTTCCTCGCGGACGTCGGCACGGAGGCCTCGGGTACCCCGTCAAACGCCGCCTGAAATGCGGTCTTCCGTCCGCAAGGGGGGTGCGCAAGATCCCCGGAACGGACATGCGAAACTTTTCACATGAGTGCCGCCCGCCGCACCCCCCAGCGCCTGAATCGCACCCGTGGCCACAGCCGCCGACGCGCCGCCCTGACCACCGTCGGAGCCGCCGTCGCCGCGCTCGTCCTGTCGGCCTGCGGATCCGGTGGCACCGCCGGGGGTTCCGGCAACACCAACTTCATCACCGGCAAGGACGGCATCGCGACCGTCAAGAAGGGTGAGCGGGCCGCCGCCCCCGACCTGTCCGGCACCACGATCGACGGCAAGCAGCTGGACGTCGCCGGCTACAAGGGCAAGGTCGTCGTCATCAACGTCTGGGGCTCCTGGTGCCCGCCGTGCCGCGCCGAGGCGTCGAACTTCGTCAAGGTCGCCAAGGACATGGAGGGCAAGGGCGTCCAGTTCGTCGGCATCAACACCCGTGACACCAGCACACAGCCGGCCCGTGCCTTCGAGAAGCAGTACGGGGTCACCTACCCGAGCCTGTACGACCCGACCGGGAAGCTGATGCTCCGCTTCGACAAGGGCACGCTCAACCCGCAGGCGATCCCCTCCACGCTGGTCATCGACCGGGAGGGGAAGATCGCCGCGCGCACGCTTCAGGCTCTCAGCGAGGAGAAGCTGCGCGGGATGCTCGCTCCGGTCGTCGCGGAGAAGTGACGTGAGCGCAGTGTCCACGCTCGCCGCGGCCACCGACCCGAACCAGACCGTCCTCAACGGGGCGCTGCTGGCCGCGCTGCCGATCGCCCTCCTCGGCGGTCTCGTCTCCTTTTTCTCTCCGTGCGTTCTGCCGCTCGTCCCCGGCTACCTCTCGTATGTGACCGGCGTCACGGGCACCGACCTCGCCGACGCCCGGCGGGGCCGGATGGTCGCTGGTGCCTCGCTGTTCGTCCTCGGCTTCACTGCGGTGTTCGTCTCCGGCGGAGCGCTGTTCGGCTTCTTCGGGCAGACGTTGCAGGAGCACAGGGACGTCCTGTCCAAGTCGCTGGGCGTGCTCATGATCCTCATGGGCGTGTTCTTCATGGGCCTGATGCCCTGGCTCACCCAGCGCGAGTTCCGCTTCCACAAGCGGCCGGCCGCCGGCCTCCTGGGCGCTCCCTTCCTCGGCGCGCTCTTCGGGATCGGCTGGACGCCGTGCATCGGCCCGACCCTCGCCTCCGTGCAGGCCCTCGCGCTCAACCAGGCGAGCGCGGGACGCGGTGCCATACTGACCATCGCCTACTGCCTCGGCCTCGGTGTGCCCTTCGTGGTCGCCGCGGTCGCCTTCCGTAAGGCGCTCGGCGCGTTCGGCTGGGTCAAGCGGCACTACGCGTGGGTGATGCGCATCGGCGGCGGCATGATGATGGCGACCGGCCTGCTGCTGCTCACCGGTGTCTGGGACGGCATCGTGCAGGACATGCAGGGCTGGTCCGACGGCTTCACGGTGGGGATCTGATCCATGAGCGACACACGGAGCAGCGACGTGCACAGCGACGAGAGCCCCGCGAACGGCTCCGAGGCCGACCTCGGCGAGGCCGGCTCGCAACTGTCCACCGCGCCCACCGAGACGGCCATGCCCGGGTCCTTCGGCGGCTCCCGTGCCCCCGGCCCTCGGGGCTGGGCCGCCTGGACCGTACGCGAGACCATCGGCTGGGGCCGCTGGTTCTGGCGGCAGTTGACCTCCATGCGGGTCGCGCTGCTCCTGCTGTTCCTGCTCTCGCTCGGGGCGATCCCCGGTTCGCTGATCCCGCAGTCCGGCACCGACGCGCTGAAGGTGCAGGACTTCATGGACGCCCACACGACACTGGGGCCGATCTACGAGAAGCTCGGGCTGTTCCACGTGTACAGCTCGGTGTGGTTCTCGGCGATCTACATCCTGCTGTTCGTCTCGCTCATCGGCTGCATCGTGCCGCGCACCTGGCAGTTCGTCGGTCAGCTCCGGGGCCGTCCGCCGGGCGCGCCCAAGCGGCTGACCCGGCTGCCCGCCTACGCCACCTGGCGCACCGACGCCGACCCCGAGCAGGTTCGCGAGGCCGCGCTGAAGGTGCTCAAGCAGCGCCGCTTCCGCGTGCATTCCCCCAGGCTCCCGGCTTCGCTCGAGCAGGGAGGTACCCCCATCGGTGACGCGGTCGCCGCCGAGAAGGGCTATCTGCGGGAGGCCGGCAATCTGGCCTTCCACGTCGCCCTCATCGTGATGCTGATCGCCTTCGCCTGGGGCCAGCTCTACAAGTCCGAGGGCAACAAGCTGATCGTCGAGGGCGACGGGTTCGCCAACACCCTCACGCAGTACGACGACTTCAAGTCCGGCAGCCTGTTCACCGACGACGACCTGGTGCCGTTCAGCTTCAAACTGGACCAGTTCACCGGCACGTACGAGCGCAACGGCCCGAACAGGGGCACTCCGCGCACCTACGAGGCGGCCATCACCTACAGCGTGGGTGCCTACGGCAAGGACAAGAAGACCACCATCAGGGTCAACGAGCCGCTGAACATCGGCGACGCGAAGGTCTACCTCGTCAGCCACGGCTACGCTCCCACCGTCACCGTCCGCGACGGCAAGGACAACGTCGTCTTCCAGGGCGCCGTGCCGCTGCTGCCCCTCGACTCGAACGCGACCTCGCAGGGCGCCGTCAAGGTCTACGACGGCTACCGGAACGCCCAGGGTGTGCACGACCAGCTCGGCTTCAAGGCCATCTTCGTGCCGACCTTCGCGGGCGCGGGCAAGGGCACGATGTGGTCGCAGTTCCCGGCGCTCGACTACCCGGCGCTCATGCTCAACGCCTACCACGGGGACCTGGGCGTCAACTCGGGCATCCCGCAGAACGTGTACCAGCTGAACACCAAGAACCTGAAGCAGTTCAAGGACGCCAAGGGCAACATCCTCGCGGCCCGGCTGCTGCCCGGCGAGACCATGACGCTGCCCGGTGGCAACGGGTCGATCACCTTCGACAAGGACATCAAGGAGTGGGCCGGCTTCCAGGTCGTGCAGCAGTCCGGCAACGGCTGGGCGCTCGGCGGTGCGATCGCCGCGATCTTCGGACTGGCCGCCTCCCTGTTCATCCAGCGCCGCCGCGTCTGGGTGCGCGCCACCAAGGGGGCCGACGGCGTGACCGTCGTCGAGATGGCGGGCCTCGGCCGCAGCGAGTCCACGAAGCTGCCCGAGGAGCTGGGCGACCTGGCCGCGCTCGTGCACGACCGGGCACCCACGAGAACCGACGAGAAAGACGCCGACCCCGATCAGGAGCCGGGCGCCACAACCCCCGTACCTGCCGCTGAAGGGGCCCAGAAGAAGTGACCCTCGCCACCGCCACCAACGAACACCTCGCGAACCTCAGCAACACGCTGATCTACTCCGCGATGGCCGTCTACACCCTGGCCTTCTTCGCGTACATCGCCGAATGGCTCTTCGGCAGCCGCAGCAAGGTCGCCCGTACGGCGAACGCGCTCACCACCGACGGCGTGAAGAGGGCGCAGGCGCCCGCCGTCACGGTCCGGAAGGCCGGGGGCACCGCGGTGCTCGAGCGGCCCGAGGTCGTCACCCGCTCCGCGGCCGGTGCCCGTGATGTGCCGGACGGACCCGGTGCCCACGGCGGCGACGAGCAGGGTGACCTGTACGGCCGGATCGCCGTGTCGCTCACCGTGCTGTCCTTCGCGGTCGAGCTCGCCGGCGTCATCACCCGCGCGGCCTCCGTGCAGCGGGCGCCGTGGGGCAACATGTACGAGTTCAGCATCACCTTCTCCACGTCCGCCGTGGGGGTGTACCTGTTGCTGCTCGCCCTGAAGAAGAACGTGCGGTGGCTGGGCCTCTTCCTCGTCACCACCGTCCTGCTCGACCTCGGTCTCGCCGTCACCGTCCTGTACACCGCCAGCGACCAGCTCGTCCCCGCCCTGCACTCGTACTGGCTGTACATCCACGTCTCCACCGCGATCCTCTGCGGCGCGGTCTTCTACGTCGGCGCGGTCGGCACGGTCCTCTACCTGTTCAAGGACTCCTACGAGAGCAAGGTCGCCGGCGGCGGCAAGCCCGGCACCTTCGCCACCTCGGTCCTGGAGCGGCTGCCCGCCTCGGCGTCCCTCGACAAGTTCGCCTACCGCGTGAACGCCGCCGTCTTCCCGCTGTGGACGTTCACGATCATCGCGGGTGCCATCTGGGCGGAGGCCGCCTGGGGCCGCTACTGGGGCTGGGACCCGAAGGAGACCTGGGCCTTCATCACCTGGGTCGCCTACGCCTGCTACCTGCACGCCCGTTCCACGGCAGGCTGGAAGGGCCGCAAGGCGGCCTACATCGCGCTCATCGCCTTCGGATGCTGGCTGTTCAACTACTACGGCGTGAACATCTTCGTGTCCGGCAAGCACTCGTACGCGGGTGTGTAAGTCCCTGCCACGAGAGTTTCCCCGCCACCCGGGCCGGTTCCGGTGACCCACGTCACCGGAACCGGCCTTTGCCGTACGGACAGGTGAGCGGTGTGGGCACTCAGCCGAGGACACGCATCCGCGCGGGCGATCACATCGCCTTCGGCGAGCTCTTCGACCTGAGCGCGGTCGCGACGCGGGCCGTTGTCGACAAGGCGGGCGAGCGCCCGTAACACGTGCGGATACCCCGTTCGCGCGCCAGGCTGGAGTCATGACCGATCCCATCGAAGAGGGCACCGCCGAGCACCGGGGGGACATGCACGTACGCCACTACCTGCTGCACCTGCCCCGGCCCGTGGAGGAGATCTGGCCCGCCCTGGCCACCTCCGCGGGCCTGCGCGAGTGGCTGGCCGCCGCCGAGCCGTTCGAACCGCGGCTCGGCGGCTCGGTGGGACTCCGGCTGCCCGACGGCACGGCCCAGGGCCGTATCACGGCGTGGGACGTGGAACGGGTCGCCGAGTACACGGTGGAGGGCCGCGGCCGCATCCGCTTCCATCTGGAGCCGGACCGCCCGGCGGGCACGACGGTGCGTTTCACGCACGAGACCGACGAGGACCGGGACCCGGGCTGGCGGCAACGCTTCGAGCGTCTGCTCGCCTACGTGGAGAGCGGCGCCGCCTGAGCCCGGTCGCGTCGGCGGCTTCCCTGTCCGATCTCAGCCCACCGCGATCGAGTCGAGCTTCTCCCGCAGATACACATGGGAGTCGACCGGCTCGTACGCCACCCGTCCCACCGGAGCGGCCACCGACTCCACGACGGTTCCCGGGGTGCACTCACCGAAGTAGACGAGGGACATCAGCTCCTCGGCGGGTGCTCCGGCGGGTGGCGGCAGCACGCGATGGCGGCCCGAGCGCCAGCGGTCGCCGGTCCAACGGGCCATCAGATCGCCGATGTTGATGGTGAAAGCCGCCGGGTCGAAAGGCGCGTCCTGCCAGCCGCCGTCGTCCGTGTGAACCTGGAGACCGCCCTTGCCGGCCTGCCGGTCGAGGACCGTGACGGTCCCGAAGTCGGTGTGCGGGCCGATGCGGAACTGGCCCGGCTCCGGCACACCGACGACCTGGGTGCCGGGATACCAGTTGATGTTGAAACCGTAGGTGGGGTGCGCCATGTGGCGTGTGAAGAAGTCCGGTTCGAGCCCCAGGGCCTCGCCGAGCAGCGACAGCAGACCGTTCTCCAGCTCGCCCATCCGCGCCAGGTACTCCTCCAACAGCACCCGCAGCTCCGGCACTTCGGCGGGCCAGACGTTGGGCGCATACCACTCCGCGTTGGTCTCCGGGTCCTCGAACGGTTCCTGCGTCGCGAAGGACAGCGACTCCTTGAGGTCGGGCGGGGTCTCGGTGCCCTCGGAGTAGCCGTTGGCCTCGGTGCCGGGGCCGAGCCAGCCGCGACCGCCGACCCGGGCGACGTGCCGGCAGGTCGGGGCGCCCGGTCAGGGGGAGACCGGTCCTCGGGTTCTCAGTCCTTGGGTTCCTCGCCGCGCTCCCGGCGCCGCAGTTCCTCTTCGCGGCGGCGCAGGTCGGCCTCCCAGTCCTTCAGGAGCGCCTCGTCCTTCTTGTTCTCCTCCTTCAAGGACTTCAGGAACGTCGGGTTGTCGTCGGGTGCGACCCAGTTCATGCGGTGGTTGCGGTGCCACTCCGAGGGGGTGGAGCCGTTCGCCGGGGCGTGGCGCACCTTGCCGACGACGAGCCAGGCGATCGGGCCGACCAGCACCTCGCCGAAGAGCAGGATGATGATGGCCCAGACCACCTTGGGCAGCCCCCGGATCTGTTCCTCGGGGGTGTTGAGGCAGTCGATGAAGGCGTATATCCACAGCGCCAGGACCAGCAGGTAGGGAAGATACCTGAACATGGTGGTGCGATCCCCCAGGAATCGGTGACGGAGCGTGGGACGGGCCCCGGTGACGGGGCAAGGGTAGCGGGTGCCGGATACTGGAGCGCATGGCTTACGACGATCTTCGGTCCCTGCTCCGGGCGCTGGAGCGCGAGGGAGACCTCAAGCGCATCAAAGCCGAGGTCGACCCGTATCTGGAGGTCGGGGAGATCGTCGACCGGGTGCAGAAATCCGGCGGGCCGGCGCTGCTTTTCGAGAACGTGCGCGGCTCGCGCATGCCGCTCGCCATGAACGTGTTCGGCACCGACCGGCGTCTGCTGAAGGCCCTCGGCCTGAAGTCGTACGGCGAGATCTCCGACAGGATCGGCGGTCTGCTCAAGCCCGAACTGCCGCACGGGTTCGTCGGGGTGCGTGAGGCCTTCGGAAAGCTCGGTGCCATGGCACATGTACCACCCAAGAAGGTCAAATCCGACAACGCGCCCGTGCAGGAGGTCGTCCTGCGCGGCGACGACGTCGACCTCGACGCCCTGCCGGCCCTGTTCACCTGGCCCAAGGACGGCGGCTCCTTCTTCAACCTCGGGCTCACCCACACCAAGGACCCGGAGACCGGGATCCGCAACCTCGGCCTGTACCGGCTCCAGCGCCACGACAAGCGCACCATCGGGATGCACTGGCAGATCCACAAGGACAGCCGCAACCACTACCAGGTCGCGGCAAGGCGAGGTGAGAAGCTGCCGGTCGCGATCGCCTTCGGGTGTCCGCCCGCCGTGACGTACGCCTCGACCGCGCCGCTCCCCGGAGACATCGACGAGTACCTCTTCGCCGGGTTCGTCGCGGGTAAGCGGATCGAGACGGTCGACTGCAGGACGGTCCCGCTCCAGGTCCCGGCGAACGCCGAGGTCGTCCTGGAGGGCTGGCTGGAGCCCGGTGAGATGCTTCCCGAGGGCCCGTTCGGTGACCACACCGGCTTCTACACGCCGCAGGAGCCTTTCCCCGCCCTGCGGATCGACTGCGTGACCATGCGCCGCCGGCCGCTGCTCCAGTCGATCGTGGTGGGCCGCCCCCCGACGGAGGACGGGCCCCTGGGCCGGGCCACCGAACGCTTCTTCCTGCCTCTCCTCAAGATCATCGTGCCGGACATCGTGGACTACCACCTCCCCGAGGCCGGCGGTTTCCACAACTGTGCGATCGTCTCGATCGACAAGAAGTACCCCAAGCACGCCCAGAAGGTGATGCACGCCGTCTGGGGGGCGCACATGATGTCCCTGACCAAGTTGATCGTCGTCGTGGACTCCGACTGCGACGTGCACGATCTGCACGAGGTCGCGTGGCGGGCCCTCGGCAACACCGACTACTCCCGTGACCTCACGGTCGTCGAAGGCCCCGTCGACCACCTCGACCACGCCTCGTACCAGCAGTTCTGGGGCGGCAAGGCGGGCATCGACGCGACGAGGAAATGGCCCGAGGAGGGCTACACGAGGGACGGCGGCTGGCCCGAGATGGTCCTGTCCGACCCGGAGACGGCGGCGAAGGTGACCCGCCGCTGGAAGGAGTACGGCCTGTGAGCAGCGCCTCCGCCGCGATCCCGCAGCCAGGACGCACCAAGGCGTTCCTGCGCCTGGTGATGATCGAGCACTCCGTGTTCGCCCTGCCCTTCGCGTACATCGCCTCGCTGACCGCGATGTACCAGTGGGACAGGAACATCCACTGGGGGCGTCTGTTCCTCGTCACCGTCGCCATGGTGGGCCTGCGCACCTTCGCCATGGCGGCGAACCGGATCATCGACCGCGAGATCGACGCCCGCAACCCGCGCACGGCCCACCGCGAGCTGGTCACCGGCGCGATGTCGGTGCGGCACGCCTGGACGGGCGCGCTGATCGCGCTGGTCCTCTTTTTGGGCGCCGCGGCGCTGCTCAACCCGCTGTGCCTGGCGCTCGCCCCCATCGCGGTGATCCCGATGGTGGTGTACCCCTACGGCAAGAGGTTCACCAATTTCCCGCAGGCCATCCTGGGCCTGGCCCAGGCGATGGGCCCGGTCGGCGGCTGGCTCGCGATCAGCGGCACCTGGGACTGGGACGCGGTGATCCTCGGTCTCGCCGTCGGCGTCTGGATCGGCGGCTTCGACCTGATCTACGCCTGCCAGGACGTGGAGACCGACCGTGAGATCGGCGTCATGTCGGTGCCGGCCCGCTTCGGTATCCCCGCGGCGATCTGGGGCGCCCGCGCCTGCCACGCGGTGACCACGGCGCTGTTCGTCTGGTACGCCGTCGTCACCGGCGCCGGCTTCTTCTTCTGGCTGGGCCTGGTGATCGTGGCCGGTGCCTTCGTCTACGAGCACACGATCGTCCGGCCGCACGACCTGACCCGCCTGAACCGCGCCTTCTTCAGTGTCAACGGGTTCATCGGGATCGCCCTGTTCGTGTGCGCGCTGCTCGATCTCCTGGTGCGCGGCCTGAGCGTGTGAATCCGTGCGGCCCGGCATCAAGGGCCATGTCGTCACGATGTGGAACCCCGGCCCCGACGGCTGTCGGGGCCGCGACACCATTCCGTACGGTCCCGATCCGGCCATCGACTCCCCGCCCGGAAGCTGAAGCTCACCACCGGCCGCCTGCCGGTGGACCCGAGAGCGCGCGACCGGTCCTGACCCCGGATCCCCCCGTCCGCCCCTGTGGGAATCAGCCGGGCCCCCTTGGCCGGTTACCGCACCGCGGGGCCGGATAGGCTCGGTGCCGTGAACCCAGTCAAGCCAGGAGAGACGCCGCGTACGCCTTGGATCGTAGGGGTGTCCGGCGCCTCCGGCACCCCGTATGCCGCCGCCGTGCTGCGTGCTCTCCTTGCCGCGGGCGAGAGCGTCGATCTGGTCGTCTCCCGTGCCTCGCGACTCACTCTGCTCGACGAGACGGGCATCGCCTTCCGGGACGCGCACTGGCGGGACGACCTGCGGGAGTGGCTGGGCGCGGGCGCCGACGGCAAGCCCGGGACGTTCGCGGTCGACGTCGAGGGCGACCGCGTGCGGCACTGGAGCGCGGGCGATCTGGCCGCCGGGCCGTCCTCCGGGTCCTACCCCGCCAAGGGGATGCTGATCGTGCCGGCGTCCACGGCCTGTGTGGCGGGCGTGGCGCTCGGGCTCTCGAAGGACCTGCTCCAGCGGTCCGCGAGCGTCACGCTCAAGGAGCGACGGCCGCTGGTCGTCGCCGTGCGGGAGACCCCGCTCAGCGGGCAGACCCTCAGGCAGCTCGTGGCGCTGGACGAGGCGGGCGCTGTCGTGGTGCCCGCCTCGCCGGCGTTCTACGCGGGCGCCACGCACATTCAGGACCTCGTCGACTTCGTCGCGGGGCGACTGCTGGACGCGGCGGGGGTGCCACACCGGCTGTACCGCCGCTGGCAGGGAGAGCTCGGGGGTGGCTCTCGGCCCGACGAGTAGGGGTCCGAGCGGTGGGGGGGAGCGTTTCCCGGTGGCGCGCCGGGACGTCGGCCCGTCGCGCGTCGTATGAGAGATTCTCAGGGGTCCAGCCCTGCGCGCCTTGATTTCTATACGTAAACTTGCGGTAACGCCGAACAATGAAAGGCTTCGGATCTATGGATGCCGTTGACAGGCAGCTCATCCAGGCCCTGCGCGAGAACGGCAGGGCCTCCTACGCCGAGCTCGGCCGGCTCGTGGGCCTCTCCGGGCCCAGTGTCACCGACCGTATCAACCGCCTGGAGGCGGCCGGTGTCATCACCGGCTACCGCGCCACGGTCGACGCCGCCTCTCTCGGCCTCGGCGTCACCGCCCTGATCGGCATCTCCCTCTCCGACGCCGCCGACCACGAGGACGTGGCGTACCGGCTGAAGGACCTTCAGGAGATCGAGGACTGCTGGTTCATCGCCGGCGACGACTCGTTCATGCTCAAGGTGCGCGCGACGGACGTGGACGGCCTGGAGAAGACGATCCGCCGGCTGTCCGGCACCAAGGGAGTCTCCCGTACCCGTACGACCATCGTGCTGTCCACGAAGTGGGAGAACCGGGTGGGCGAGCTGCCCGAGCAACGCTAGGCGCGCGGCACCGTATGGGGGCACCGGCCGCCCGAAGGGCCGGGGGTACCGTTGGGTGGTTCGTCGAGGGAGAGGCAGAAGCATGGATGTCGGGCTCAAGCGGGAGCTGGAGGACAAGGTCCGGGCCGGTGAGCGGCTGACCCGCGAGGACGGCATCGCGCTGTACGCGTCGGACGACCTGGCCTGGCTCGGCGGTCTCGCGCACGAGGTGCGGACCCGTAAGAACGGCGACGTGGTCCACTTCAACGTCAACCGCCACCTCAACATGACGAACGTGTGCACCGCGTCCTGCGCCTACTGCTCCTTCCAGCGCAAGCCCGGCGAGAAGGACGCGTACACGATGCGCATCGAGGAGGCCGTCCGGCTCGCCAAGGCGATGGAGTCGGAGAACCTCACCGAGCTGCACATCGTCAACGGCCTCCATCCGAACCTGCCGTGGCGCTACTACCCGCGTTCGCTGCGCGAGCTGAAGGCCGCGCTGCCGAACGTCTCCCTGAAGGCGTTCACGGCGACGGAGATCCACCACTTCGAGACCATCTCCGGCCTCTCGGCCTCCGAGATCCTGGACGAGCTGATCGATGCCGGTCTGGAGTCGCTGACCGGCGGCGGCGCCGAGATCTTCGACTGGGAGGTCCGGCAGCACATCGTCGACCACAGGACCCACTGGGAGGACTGGTCGCGCATCCACCGCCTGGCGCACGAGAAGGGTCTGAAGACCCCGTCCACCATGCTGTACGGCCACATCGAGGAGCCGCGGCACCGTGTGGACCACGTCCTGAGGCTGCGTGAACTCCAGGACGAGACCGGAGGTTTCCAGGTCTTCATCCCACTGCGCTACCAGCACGACTTCGTGGACATGAAGGACGGCAAGATCCGCAACCGGCTTCAGGCGCGGACACAGATGGCGACGGGTGCCGAGGCGCTCAAGACCTTCGCCGTCTCGCGCCTGCTGTTCGACAACGTCCCGCATGTGAAGGTGTTCTGGGTCATGCACGGCGTCCAGACCGCGCAGCTGGCCCTTCAGCACGGTGCCGACGACATGGACGGCTCGGTCGTCGAGTACAAGATCACGCACGACGCCGACAACTTCGGCACGCCGAACAAGCTGACCCGTGAGGATCTGCTCGACCTGATCCGCGACGCCGGCTTCCGGCCGGTCGAGCGGAACACGCGCTACGAGATCATCCGCGAGTACGAGGGCCCGGACCCGGCCCGGCGGGACGAGCCGCAGCCCATGCGCGTCTGACCCGCTCCGGTAACCCCGACCGAGCCCTGGCCCAGGCCGGGGCTCGTCGGTGTGGCGCAGCGGACATCGAAAAGCCTTGAGCCCCCGCGCTGGTAATAAACTCTCCGTCCATGCCCCTTACATTCACGCTCGATCCGGCCATGACCCCCGTCCTTCGTGACGGCGTCCTCGACCTGTGGTCGGACGTGTCCAACGCCGGTGGTTCCGTGGGTTTCGTGCCGCCGGTCACACGCGAGGAGATACGCCCGGAGCTCGTGAAGCACCTCGCGGCGATGAGCGAGGGGCGCACCCGGCTGCTGGCGGGGCACGACGAGGACGGACAGGTGGCGGCCACCGCGTTCCTCACCTTCAACACCCACCGGCTGATGAGGCACTGGGTGTGGCTCTACACCGTGATGGTGCACCCGCGGCACCAGGGCAAGGGGTACGGGCGCGATCTGCTGGCCGCCGCCGCGGACGCGGCCCGCGGTCTGGAGGGGATCGAGGCGATACGGCTCACCTGTCGGGGCGGCCACGGTCTGGAGCGCTTCTACAGCTCCTGCGGCTACAAGGAGGTTGGCCGAGTGCCGGGGGCGATCCGGGTGGCGCCCGGTGACGAGCGCGACGACGTCATCATGCTGCTGCCGCTGGTCTGAGCAGCCCGCGCACCCCCGTGCAAGATCGGGTGCCCGGCGTGCTTCACTGGAGGATGCCCTTCGGGAGGTTCCACCGAGTCGTCGGCATCGCTCGAACAGGGAGACCCCCCCATGGAACGGAAGAGTGGATTCAGATGCTCCGCTACACACTGATGCGCCTCGGCATCTTCGCGGGCTGCCTCGTGGTTGTCTGGGGCCTCGTCTACTCGGGCATCGTCCCGCGCGGCCTCGGCGACTCCAACGGCATCTGGATCGTGCTGCTCGCCCTGGTGGTATCGGCCCCGATCAGCTTCGTCGTCCTGCGGGGGGAGCGCGACCGGGCCTCCGTGGAGGTCGTCGGGCGGGTGGACCGCATGAAGGCCAATCTCGAGGCCAACCGCGCACAGGAGGACCTGGACGAAGACGCCGTCAGGAAGCAGGGCCAGACGTCCTAGGCCGGTCCGGCCCGCGGGGCTGAACGTACTCTTGCCCCATGGGTTCCGTGAAGACCAAGCGGATGCCGCGGGCGGTCCGTGAACGGCAGATGCTGGACGCCGCCGTACAGACCTTCGGCCGGCGTGGCTACATGGCCGCGTCGATGGACGAGATCGCCGAACTGGCGGGCGTGTCCAAGCCGTTGGTGTATCTCTACCTGAACTCCAAGGACGAACTCTTCACCGCCTGCATCCGCCGCGAGGCCGCGGCGCTCACCGAGGCCGTACGCGCCGGCGTCCGGCCCGGGTTCAGCGCGGACCGCCAACTCTGGGAAGGTCTGTGCGCGTTCTTCACGCACACCGCGCAGAACCCGGACGGCTGGTCGATCCTGCACCTCCGCGCCCGCACGCACGGCGAGTCCTTCGCCGCCGAGGTCACCGCGATGCGCGAGGACATCGTCGCGTTGGTGACCCAGCTCATTGCCGCCGCCGCCCGCGACGGGGGCAGCCCCTGCTCGAACGACGGGGGAAACCCGGGCCACCGGGGTTCCGGTTTGCCCGAGCGCGAGATCGCCGGGCTCGCGGAGGCCCTGGTCGGCGCCGCCGAGTCGCTCGCCGCCTGGGCCAACGCCACCCCCGGCGTCTCCGCCCGTCAGGCCGCCGCGACGTTGATGAACTTCGCCTGGGCGGGCCTCGGCAACCTCATGGAGGGCCGCTCCTGGTCACCCCCGGAGCCCGACTAGGCCTCGTCCCCTGTTGTTCGCGCGGGGCCCTCAGCCGTCGAGTCGTCGTGTCTCGCCGGTGAGATGGAGCCTCTCCCCGCCGCGCAGTTCGAATCGCCCGCCGTCGGCCGCGTACGTCACGGTGCCCGGCAGCAGTACCGGCGCCCTGAACTGCACGCGTACATGTACCGCGGCGGGGGTCGGCTGCTCGGCCAGGCATCGGGCGACGGTCCACATGCCGTGCGCGATGGCGCGCGGGAAGCCGAAGACGCGGGCGGTGAGGGCATGGAGATGAATGGGGTTCCGGTCCCCCGAGACCGCCGCGTACCGCCGCCCGATGTCCCCGGCGAGCCGCCACTCGGCCGACGCGGGGAGCGGGCGCGGGGCGGACGGCGACGCCTCGGCCGGGAGGGCGGTGCGGTGGCGGGCGAGATACGTGCTGGTCGACTCCCACACGATCCGGTCCGTGGTACGCACCTCGGTGACGACGACGGCCTCGGTGCCGCGCCGATGGGGCAGGAGCTTCTCGGTCCGCACTTCTATGTCGTACGCGCCGTCCGGGGCGAGCGCCTCCCGCTGGGTGATCTCGATGGACGTGTGCACCAGCCCGAGCAGGGGGAGGGGGAACTGCCGACTCGCCATGATCCGCATGGCGAGCGGAAAGCCGAGGACCTGGGGACAGGTGACCGGCAACGCGTCGGCCCCGCCGGGAAACCCGCAGACACGCTCGTACGCGGCGAGGCGGGCGGGCTCGATCCGCACCCCGGGCAGCACGAGTCGGTCGCGGGGGAAGGCGGCATCGGGCCCGGGGCGCTTGAAGGGTGCAAGGAGAGCGCCGCGCAGGAGGACGGGAAGCAGCATGTGTGGTCTCCGGGACTGCGGAACGAAGGGGGTCGTACGGCGATCACGGGCAGAGCGCTACGCCCCGAGCAGGCTCTGCCCGCAGACCCATACGACCTGCCCGTTCACCGCGTCCGATCCGGGCCTTGACAGCCAGGCCACCGCCTCCGCCACATCTCCTGGCAGACCGCCCTGCCGCAGCGAGTTCTTCCGGCGCCCCGCTTCCCGGACGAACAGCGGAATCGCCGCGGTCACCTTCGTCTCGATGGATCCCGGCGCGACCGCGTCGACCGTCACCCCGTGCTCAGCCGATGCCCGGGGCGCCAACGGGCCGGCCGGGGTGGGGCGTTCGGCGGACCAGCGATGCAGCGTCACCGGCTGCCCGAGCCGCCGGGTGAGGAACCGACCGGGTGCGGTCGTCGTGAAGCGCAGACAGCGGTCGGCCATGGTCCAGCTCCCAGCTTGCTTGTCCGTTCATTTCTCTTGCTCTGGAGTGAGGTTACCCAGGGTAAGCCCCTGTCGGGCATGAGGAGCAGGTCGAGATGAGCAGTTCTGCCACCGACACGCAGCTGCGGCGCGTCGCCGTCGTGGGCGGCAGCCGCATCCCCTTCGCCCGCTCCGACGGCCCCTGCGCCGGTGCGCGGCCGGAGGACAGGCAGTCGCGGCCGTTCTCGAACGCGCCTGACGGTCATGGGGAGGAGGCTGCACAGCCCCGGCCCTGTACCATCCCGGAACCCGCACAGACTCCCCACGAAGGACACGTAGCATCGCGGTTCCAACCAGCGGTAACAGCGAGCCGCGCCGACCGCTGAACGTCTCCACGCGCATATTGCGTACTCATGCAGCAGAGCAGTACACAGCTGCAGTCCCCAGGAGCTGCCCCATGCCCATCTCGTACTCGACCACGCCTGTTCTCACCGCCCCGGCCGATCTCGACCACGACGGCGGTCCCGTGCTCGTGGTGCCGGAGACACGGCGGCTGAACGGCGAGGTGCGGGAGGCATACGTACCCCCACTGGTGCCGCCGGTCACCCACGGCTCGCTCGCCGACGTGCCGTTCGAGAACGCGACCGCGATGCCCGGTCAACCGGTCCTCAGCCGCCGCGACCCGGACGGTGGCTGGACGGATGTGACGGCGGTTCAGTTCGCTGACCAGGTACTGGCCGTGGCGAAGGGGCTGATCGCCGAGGGCCTGATGCCGGGCGACCGGATCGCGATCATGGCCCGCACCACGTACGAGTGGACGCTGCTCGACTTCGCGGCATGGGCGGCGGGCCTGGTCACGGTCCCCGTCTACCCCACCTCCTCGGTCTTCCAGACCCGCTGGATCCTCCAGGACTCCGGCGCGGTGGCCCTGGTGACGGAGACGGCCGGGCAGGCGGCGGCCATCGGCCCGGAACGCAGCCTGCTGCCCGATCTGCATCACCTGTGGGTGATGGAGAAGGGGCACGTCGAGCGCCTGGCCGAACTCGGTGACACGGTGCCGGACCAGGAGGTCTCCGTACGCCGGGGCATGCTCGGCCCGGACACGCTGGCCACGCTCGTCTACACCTCGGGCACCACGGGCCGCCCCAAGGGCTGCACGCTGTCGCACGGCAACTTCCTGGCGGAGGTCGACAACGCGATCGAGCTCCTTCACCCGGTGTTCAAGGCGAAGATCAACGGCGAGCCGTCCACGCTGCTGTTCCTGCCGTTGTCGCACGTCTTCGGCCGCATGGTGGCGGTCGCCTGCATCCGTGCGCGGGTGCGCCTCGGCCATGCGCCGAGCCTGCAGGCACAGGATCTGATCGCCGACATGGCGAGCTTCAAGCCGACCTTCCTGCTGGCCATCCCGTACATGCTGGAGAAGGTCTTCAACAACGCGCGGGCGACGGCCGAGCGGGGTGGCCGGGCGTCGTTGTTCGACCGTGCGGCAAGCGTGGCCCGTCGCTACGGCGAGGCCATGGTGGCCCGCCGGCACGGCTCGGGCCGAGGGCCGAGCGGGGCTCTGAAGGCAGCCCGTGCCTTCTACGACCCGCTCGTCTACCGCCGGATCCGTAACGCCCTCGGCGGCCGTGTCCGCCATGTCATCTGCGGCGGTTCCCCTTTGAGCCGGGAACTGGCGGCGTTCTACGCGGGTGCGGGCATAGAGATCTACGAGGGGTACGGCCTGACGGAGACGACCGGCGCGGCGACGGTGACACCCCCGCTCAAACCCCGGCTGGGCACGGTGGGTTGGCCACTGCCCGGCACAAAGGTGCGCATCGCGGCGGACGGTGAGGTGCTGCTGTCCGGTGGCCAGGTGTTCCGCGGCTACTGGGATCCCCACGCGGGAGGGGTGGTTCCGTCCACGCCGGACGGCTGGCTCCCGACGGGCGACATCGGCCGCTTGGACGACCAGGGCTATCTGATGATCACCGGCCGGAAGAAGGAGATCCTGATCACGGCCGGGGGAAAGAACGTGGCCCCGGCGCCCCTGGAGAACTGGCTGCGGTCCCACCCCCTCATCTCCCAGTGCCTGGTCCTCGGTGACCGCCGCCCCTATGTGAGCGCCCTGATCACCCTGGACCCGGAGGGCATCGTCCACTGGCGCCAGATGAACGGCAAGCACCCGGTTCCGGTGGAACTCCTGGTGGACGACCCGGAGTTGCTCGCCGTCCTGCAGCGTGCGGTGGACGAGGCCAACAAGCTGGTCTCCCGCCCGGAGTCCATCCGCCGCTTCGCCGTACTCCCCGTGGACTTCACGGAAAAGGCCGGCCATCTGACCCCGTCGATGAAACTGCGCCGGACGGCCATCATGCGGGACTTCGCCGCGCAGGTGGACGAGCTGTACAGGTAGCGGGCCCGGGCCCACGACCCGAGCCGCCCGGCGACATCACCCGATTGCCGACGGCTGATTACCCCACCTGGCCGTAGGACTGGCGCTGCCGGCGGCCGTCCGGGGACCTTCGTGCTTCCATCCGGTCAGGAGGCTCACATGATGGCTGACGACCGACAGCAGGACCCCGGCCCGCGCGCGGTCACGCCGCGGCGGCACGTACTGGCCGCGGCCGCTCTGACGCCCATGCTGGCCGTGACGGCCCCCGCGTGCGCCCAGTCCACCGGAGTGACGCAGGACAAGCACCACGAGCCGGTCGTGCCGGTGCGCACCGCTCTGTCGGACTGGAAGGGCGTCGCCGACGCGCTGGGCCGGCCGGGCGACATGAAGCGCGGCCTGATGTACCACACGGGCCTGCCGCGCCTGGACCTCAGGCTGGTCTCGCACGGCGTCGTCGTCAAACCGGCGCTCGCCCTGGGGTCGCACGTGTCCTTCGTTCGTTACACCGACGGGGGCACGCTGCTGATGGGCGACGTGGTGGTCACCGAGAACGAGATGCAGCCGTTCCTCGACGTGCTGCAGGAGCGCGGGATCGAGCAGACCGCGATCCACAAGCACCTGCTGTCCCAGTCCCCCGACATCTGGTGGATCCACGTCCACGCGCACAGCGACGACCCGGTGGCCGTCGCCCGGGGCCTGCGCGCGGCGTTCGACCGTACCGGCACCCCGCCCCCGGCCCGGCCGCTCCTCAGCCCGCCGCGGCCCGTCGACCTGGACACCGCCGGCATTGATGCCGCGCTGGGGGTCAAGGGCTCCACCGACGAGGGGATCTACAAGAACACCTTCGTCCGCCGGGAGACCATCACCGAGGGCCACATGGTGCTGCCGCCGGGCCTCGGTTCGACCACTGCGTTCAACTTCCAGCCGCTGGGCGGCGGCCGGGCCGCGCTCAGCGGCGACTGTGCCATGATCGCCGACGAGGTCCAGCCCGTCCTCACGGCCCTGAGGCGTGCCGGTGCCGAACTCGTCGAAGTGCACAACCACGGTCTGAAGGACGAACCCCGGCTCTTCTTCGTCCACTTCTGGGCCGTCGGCGACGCGGTCGAGATCGCCCGAGGCCTGCGCGCCGCCGTGAACGCCACCAACGTGGTCCCGGTGCCCGGCGCGGTCGGCTGACCCTCCCGCCCTCGTCGCCTCCGCTGCCGGGTGCGCGCAGGCCCGGATAGCACGTGTGGAGGTATCCCGACGGCCGCGCCGCGCGGAAAGGCGTATGCATGGAAACAGCGGCGAACGCGGCTGGAAACGGAGTACTGCGCCATGACCCCAAGAGGCGAGGCAATCACCTGTCCGTTCGACTTCAGCAAGGCGCTGGAGTTCGATCCCACGCTCGCGGCGCTCATGGCTCGCGAATCCATCACCCGCATCCGGCTGCCGTACGGCGACGCCGACGCCTGGCTGGTCACCGGATTCGAGGGCGTACGGCAGGTGACCACCGACCAGCGCTTCAGCCGCGCGGGGATCATGGGGTTCGACTATCCGCGGCTGACACCGGAGCCCATCGTCTCCCCGGAGTCGATCAATGTGATGGACCCGCCGCACAGCACCCGCCTGCGCCGCCTGGCGTCGCAGGGCTTCGCCAAGCGGCACGTGGAGCTGATGCGGCAGAAGATCGTCCAGCTCGCGGACACCCTGCTCGACGAGATGGCCGAGCAGGGGCCACCGGCGGATCTGGTCCACCATCTGTCGAACCGGCTTCCCCAGCAGACCATCTACGACGTCCTCGGCATCGCCCGGGAGGACTGGCCCCGGATGCAGGAGTACGCGCACCAGCTGCTCGCCACGGGCCCGGACGGGCGCGAGACGGCGGCGAACGCCAAGGCCCGGCTGCGGGAGTACTTCGGCGATCTGATCCAGCAGCGGCGGCGCTCCCCGGGCAAGGACCTGATCAGCGCACTGGCCGCCGCCAAGGACGGCGAGGACGTGTTCGACGACCAGGAGCTGGCGGTCATGGCGCTGACGCTGGTGCTCAGCGGTCAGGACACGGCCACCTGCCAGATCAGCAACATCTCCTACCTGCTGTTGACCCGACCCGAGCTGATGAAGCACCTCAGGAGCCGGCCGGAGACCCTGACGGACGTCCTGAACGAACTGCTCCGTGTCATCCCGTTCCGCAAGGGCGTCGGCATTCCACGGGTGGCCCTCGAGGACGTGGAGCTCGACGGCGTACTCATCCGGGCGGGTGACTTCGTCCATGTGTCGTACCTGACGGCGAACCGGGACTCCAAGCGCTACCTGGACCCGGACCTCATCGATCCCGACCGGCCACCCGCGCCGCACATGACCTTCGGCTGGGGCGGACACCGCTGCATCGCCGTACCACTGGCCATGGCGGAGCTGGAAGTGGCCATCGGGCGCCTGGTGGAGCGGTTCCCGAGCCTGCGGCTCGCGGTGCCGGCGGAAGAAGTGCCCTGGGACACCGAGACGATCCGCCGCTTCCCGCTCGAGCTGCCTGTGGCCTGGTAGGGCCGCCGCCGACCCTCAGCCGATCAGGGGCTGGACGCGGCGACACCGCCCCACGTGGCGGGGCCGACGTGCCGCCCCCGCCACGCGTGCCGAGCGCAGCGGCGCCGTGGTGCCCGCCGCGGCGGGGTGTCCCGCCGACCCCGGTGACTCCATGGCATACAGGGATCACGCAACGCATGCGGGCACCAGAAAAGCAGGAGCCCCCTGCGCCGAATGGCGCGAGGGGCTCCTTGGGTACTGCTGTCCGTTCCGGATCGAAGCGATCGGACTCGACGAGCCGAAGGCCTGGAACCGAAGACCGAAACTCCGAGACGGGTGACTCAGATGGCGGTGACGTTCTCCGCCTGCGGACCCTTCGGGCCCTGGGTCACGTCGAAGCTCACCTGCTGGTTCTCTTCGAGCGAGCGGAAACCGTTCGCGTTGATCGCGGAGTAGTGGACGAAGACGTCGGGGCCGCCGCCTTCCTGGGCGATGAAACCAAAGCCCTTTTCGGCGTTGAACCACTTCACGGTTCCGGTAGCCATAAGCCCTCCTTGGGCCCAAAGGGTTGCCCTGCTCCAGAACCTGCAAGTGTGAAAACGGAAGCGCCGCACAACTGCATATGTCTGAAAACGACGAGAGCCCGCGGTTACATGCTCCGCAGGCTCTGTACTGCAAGGAAACCAAACTGCAACTTGCGGCGAGCCTAGCACGGGGGCAGCCGAAAGCAATAGAGTCAAGATCACTTCACCCGAATGCTTCAGTGGGTGGTGAGCGGGTTGACGTCGCCGTGTCACGGTCGCTGTGTCACATAGTAGTCCCAGAGGTTGACATCAGCGGTCCTGGGGGTTTCCGAAGCCGTTCGGGGACCCTGGGGCCAGCACGCTACCGCATGGGGTCTAGTCTCGCGATGTGGACAATTCTCGCACCCGGCCGCGCGTCGGCCACATCCAGTTCCTGAACTGCCTGCCCCTGTACTGGGGGCTCGCGAGAACCGGCACCCTTCTGGACTTCGAGCTGACCAAGGACACCCCCGAGAAGCTCAGCGAACAGCTGGTGCGGGGTGACCTCGACATCGGGCCCATCACCCTCGTCGAGTTCCTCAAGAACTCCGACGACCTGGTCGCCTTCCCCGACATCGCGGTCGGCTGCGACGGACCGGTGATGTCCTGCGTGATCGTCTCCCAGGTGCCCCTGGACCGGCTGGACGGCGCCAGGGTCGCCCTCGGCTCCACCTCGCGGACCTCGGTACGCCTCGCCCAGCTCCTGCTCGCGGAGCGGTACGGCGTGGCGCCGGACTACTACACCTGCCCGCCCGACCTCAGCCTGATGATGCAGGAGGCCGAGGCGGCGGTGCTGATCGGCGACGCCGCCCTGCGCGCGAACCTCCTCGACGGGCCGCGCTACGGCCTCGCCGTGCACGACCTCGGCACGCTGTGGAAGGAGTGGACGGGGCTGCCGTTCGTCTTCGCGGTGTGGGCCGCACGGCGCGAGTACCTGGAGCGGGAGCCGGTCATCACTCGCACGGTGCACGAGGCCTTCCTCGCCTCCCGCAACCTGTCCCTGGTCGAGGTCGGCAAGGTCGCGGAGCAGGCGGCCCGTTGGGAGGCCTTCGACGAGCAGGTCCTGGAGCAGTACTTCACGACGCTCGACTTCCGCTTCGGCGCCCCCCAGTTGGCGGCCGTCGCCGAGTTCGCGCGGCGGGTCGGCCCGACGACCGGCTTCCCGTCGGACGTGAAGGTGAAGCTCCTGGAGCCGTAGGGGAGTTGCCCCGGACTCGGGGAGCGCAGGACGCCGTCCGCGCGCCCCCGGGGACTACCCTGCTGGGAGTCGTACGGGGGAGGGGTGGGGGGCATGCAGCCGCTGGAGGTCGGGGAACCCGCCGTCGTGGGGCCCTACCGGCTGCTCGGCAGACTCGGTTCCGGCGGGATGGGCCGCGTCTATCTGGGGCGCAGTGCGGGCGGGCGCACGGTCGCGGTCAAGGTCGTGCACCCGCATTTCGCGCTGGACGAGGAGTTCCGTGCCCGTTTCCGCCGTGAGGTGGACGCGGCGCGGCGGGTCGGTGGCGCCTGGACCGCACCGGTCCTGGACGCGGACCCGGAGGCGCCGGTGCCATGGGTCGCGACCGGGTACGCGGCGGGTCCGTCCCTGACCTCCGCGGTGACGGACGTCGGCCCGCTGCCGCTGTCGTCGGTACGGGCCCTGGGCGCGGGACTCGCGGAGGTCCTGACGGCCGTGCACGGCCTCGGACTTGTCCACCGGGACGTGAAACCGTCGAACGTCCTGCTGACCCTGGACGGCCCGGTCCTCATCGACTTCGGTATCGCGCGGGCCATCGACGGCACCGCGTCGCTCACCTCCACGGGCGTCTCCATCGGCTCGCCCGGCTATATGTCGCCCGAGCAGATCCTCGGCAAGGGCGTCACGGGTGCCGCCGATGTCTTCTCGCTGGGCGCGGTGCTGGCGTACGCGACGACGGGGCAACCGCCCTTCCCCGGCGACTCGTCCGCGGCGCTGCTGTACAAGGTCGTCCACGAGGAGCCGGAACTCGAGGGAATCGAGGGCGAATTGCGGGAACTGGTGGCCGCGTGCCTCGCCAAGGACCCGGCGGGGCGCCCCGTTCCGGCGGAGGTGGCCCGACGGCTCGCCCCGCAGGGCGCGTCGCGACTGGTGTCCGACGGCTGGCTGCCCGGCTCGCTCGTGGAACAGGTCAGCCGCAAGGCCGTACAGCTGCTGAATCTGGAGGCGGGGGCGGCGCCGTCGGGGCCGGCCGGATCGGGCGAGGCGCCGGTGGACGAGCCGTCCGCGGCCGGTCCGCGCGTGGATGTCGCTCCGGCCGGGCCCGAAGCGCCCGCGCCCGCGGGGGGCTTCGGCCCGCCGCCCGTCATGACCGCTCCCGGGACATCTTCCGACCACGCGCCCCAGGCGCGACGGCAGGAGCAGCCGCAGGACGCCGTGCCTGCCGCCGTCGACGGGCCCGGGAAAGTCTCCGTCAGCGTCGCCACGACCTCCGTACCGGGAACCGGCGGTCGCGGCCGGCGCATGAGCTGCACGATCGCGCTGGCCGTCGCGGGGGCGCTGGCCGCGGTGACGGTCGGTTCGGCGTTCCTTCTCGGGCTGTTCGACAAGGACGGCACGGACAAGGACAGCGCGGCCGGGGGCGGGAAACCCACCCATGGTTCGGCCACCCCGGGCACCGGGGGGTCCGCTGTGCCCGCCGCCTACCTCGGCACATGGGAGGGGGACGCGACGGCACTCGGGGGCACACTGCCCGCAGGCACCTTCCGCGTCACCATCGAGCAGGCCGCGGTGGGCGAGGAGATCGGTCTCTTCCGGTCCATCGACCAGCTCGGTGGCATCTGCGACGACGTACTGCTCCTCAAACGGGCCACGGCCCGTCAGCTCGTCGCCACGAGCGTGGCCAAGAAGTCCAATCCGCCGACGTGCACGACCGGACGGCACGAGGTGCGACTGACACCGGCCGGCGCCGACCTCGCGTACGAGACGGACAACCCGGACGCGGGCAACCCGACATCGCGCCTGGCGAAGGTCGACCAGCCCACGGTTCGGCCGAGTCGGACGGGCCGACCGGCGCTTACCCTGTCGGCGTGGATCTGGACCTCTGGCTGATCGCCGGTGCCGCGCTGTGGGGTGGGGTGGCCGGGACCCTGGTGCCCCGGGTGGCCTACCGGCTCTCCGTCGAGCCCGAGCAGCCGTGGCGGGACCGGTGTCCGGACGGGCATCCGATCGGCGGGTGGGTCGGCCGGGCACGGTGTGCGGACGGGCGGCCGTACGGTCCCGGGACGGTGCTCGTGTGCGCTGTCACCGCGCTGGTCTGCGCAGGGCTCGCGCTCGCCACCGGCACCCGTCCCGAACTACTCGTCTGGTTGCTGATCGCCCCCGTCGGTGTACTGCTGACGATCGTGGACTTCCGGGTGCAGCGGCTGCCCGACGTCGTCACCCTGCCGCTCGCCTCCCTCGCCCTGGTCCTGCTCGGCGGCGCCGCGGCCCTGCCCGAGCACGCCGGGAAGTGGCTCACCGCGCTCCTCGGCGCGCTCGTGCTCGGCGGTGCGTACTTCCTGCTCTTCCTCGTCAACCCGAACGGCATGGGGTTCGGCGACGTCAAGCTCGCGCTGGGGCTCGGGGCGGTGCTCGGCTGGTACGGCTGGCCCACCGTGGTGCTCGGGACCTTCGTCGGATTCCTCTTCGGCGGGCTGTACGGCCTCGGGCTCGTCCTTGCGCGCCGGGCCGGGCGGCGGACCGCGATCCCGTTCGGGCCGTTCCTCATCGCCGGCGCCTTCGTCGGGCTGCTGATCGGCGCGTACGCGGCCTGAGGTCGGGCCGGCGAAACCGCTGGCGTAGGCTGGTTCGGTCCGTCCACCCGTCTCCCACCACCACTTGCTTCGCATGCGCTTCGCGCCTGATTTTCCTCACCCTTACGAAAGGGACGCCCGGTGACCGAGAAGGCCGACCTTCAGTCCGTCCTCGACCGCGCCGCCGCCGGTGGTCGGATCACGCCCGAAGAAGCGCTCGCCCTCTACCGCGACGCCCCGCTGCACGCTCTGGGTGCCGCCGCCGACGCCGTCCGCCGTCGCAAGTACGCCGGTATCGAGCACATTGCGACGTACATCATCGAGCGCAACATCAACTACACGAACGTGTGCGTGACGGCGTGCAAGTTCTGTGCCTTCTACGCGGCTCCGAAGGACACCGCCAAGGGCTGGACCCGCGACCTCGACGACATCCTGCGGCGATGCGCGGAGACCGTCGAGCTGGGCGGCACGCAGATCATGTTCCAGGGCGGACACCACCCGGACTACGGCGTCGAGTACTACGAGAAGCACTTCCGCGCCATCAAGGAGGCTTTTCCGCAGCTGGTCATCCACAGTCTGGGGGCGTCCGAGGTCGAGCACATGGCGCGGATCTCCGGCGTCACGGTGGAAGAGGCCATCTCGCGCATCCACGCCGCCGGGCTCGACTCCTTCGCCGGTGCCGGTGCAGAACTCCTTCCCGAGCGGCCGCGCAAGGCGATCGCCCCGCTCAAGGAGAGCGGCGAGCGCTGGCTGGAGATCATGGAGACCGCGCACAACCTCGGCGTCGAGTCCACGTCCACCATGCTCATGGGCACCGGCGAGACCAACGCCGAGCGCATCGAGCATCTGCGGATGATCCGTGACGTGCAGGACCGTACGGGCGGCTTCCGGGCCTTCATCCCGTACACCTACCAGCCCGAGAACAACCACCTGAAGGGCCGCACCCAGGCCACCCTCTTCGAGTATCTGCGGATGATCGCGATCGCCCGCATCTTCCTCGACAACGTCCAGCACATCCAGGGCTCGTGGCTGACCACCGGCAAGGAGGTCGGTCAGCTGTCCCTGCACTACGGCGCGGACGACCTCGGCTCGATCATGCTCGAGGAGAACGTGGTCTCGTCCGCCGGGGCAAAGCACCGCTCCAACCGGCTCGAGATCATCGACCTGATCCGCAAGGCGGGTCGCGTCCCGGCCCAGCGCGCCACGACGTACGAGCACCTCGTCGTCCACGACGACCCGGCGAACGACCCGGTCGACGAGCGAGTGGTGTCCCACATCTCGTCGACGGCGATCGAGGGTGGAACCGCCCACCCCGAACTGAAGCTGCTCGCCTCCAACTAGTCCGCCTGTGCTGACGATCCATGCCGCCGACCTCCTGATCACGGGGGATCGGCGGCCCGCCGTGCCCGGAGGTGCGGTGCTCGTCGACGGCAGACGGTGCGCGGGCGTCGGCCCTTACGAGGCGCTGGCGGCGGTGCATCCGACGGCCCGGGTGCGACGCTGGCCGGGGCTCCTCACGCCGGGGCTGCTGAATCCGTACGGTCCCGAACTGCTGGAGCGGGCCTACCATCCCGATCCGCGCGAGGCCGACGACCTGGGCACGGAGCCGATCGTCGGCGAGGGCCTCACGGCTCTGGCGCTGGACGACGCCCGCTGGGGCGCGAGCGCGCGGCGCGGGGTGCGGCGGATGCTGGCGCACGGCACCGTCGCCGTGGCCGGACGGCTGTCGCGGCCCGCCGTGGTGGACGCCGTGCGCCGGGCGGGGCTGACACAGGAGGAGCGCTTCGAGCGTCCGGTGGGCCCGCCGTCTCTCGACCCGCTGGCCGGACGCAGCCTGGCGGAGGCCGTTCTGCTCCCGCTTCCGCCGGACGGTGTGGACGGCTGGGACGCGACGTTCGCCGTGTTCGACGTCCCGGACGAGGCCGCGCTCGCCGGGCGCGGAGCCGGCACCTGTGTGGCGACGGTCGTCGCCGGGCGGCTCGTGCACCGGCGCCGCTGACGGGCCGGCCGGAGAACCCTCGGCGAACCGGGCTGTCCGGCGTACGGGCCGGGTGCCTCAGCCGGGCCCGGCCCGTACTGCCACAATAGGGACCGTGACCCGCGCATCCCTGGACAAGCAGCCGCACGAAGTCGCCTCGATGTTCGACGACGTGGCGGAACGGTACGACCTGACGAACGACCTGCTGTCGCTCGGCCAGGACCGGGTCTGGCGCAAGGAGGTCGCGAGGGCCGTGGACGCGCGCCCCGCGCAGAAGGTCCTGGACCTCGCCGCCGGCACGGCGACCTCGTCCCTTCCTTTCGCGCGCACGGGCGCGTACGTCGTTCCCTGCGACTTCTCGCTCGGGATGCTCCGGGTCGGCAAGAAGCGGCTCCCCTGGCTGCCGTTCACGGCCGGTGACGCGACACGGCTGCCGTTCAAGGACGACGTCTTCGACGCGGTGACGATCTCCTTCGGACTGCGCAACGTGCAGGACACGGACGCGGCGCTGCGCGAGCTGTACCGAGTGACCAAGCCCGGCGGGCGGGTCGTGATCTGCGAGTTCTCGCACCCGACCTGGGTGCCCTTCCGCACGGTCTACACCGAGTACCTGATGCGTGCACTGCCGCCGGTGGCGCGCGCGGTGTCGTCCAACCCCGATGCGTACGTCTACCTCGCCGAGTCCATCCGCGCCTGGCCCGACCAGCCCGCCCTGGCCGAGCGGCTGCGCACGGCGGGCTGGTCGTCGGTGGCGTGGCGGAACCTCACGGGCGGGATCGTGGCGCTGCACCGCGGGTTCAAGGAGGTCTGAGGTCCTCCCCGCTCGGAGAGTCCCTCAGAGGCCACCCTCGGGCACGGCGGCGTCAGGTCACCTGAGCACCTCGAAGGCGCTGCCCGGCTCGTCGAGTTCACGGCGCAGTCCGCCCGGTGGCGGAATGGGCAGCCGAGGCTCGCGGACCCCGGCGCCCCCGCCGCCCTCGCCCTCGCTGAGGTCGAACCACACGGTCACCACCGCACCGCGCGGCACCTCGGTGCCGGGCAAGGGGTACTGACGGACGACGTAGTCGACGACGGTGAGGTGGAAGTCCGGCCGGTCGGGAGCGGCCAGCTGCACGCCCTGCTTCGCGGCGGCCTCGCGCGCGTCCATGGCCATCAGACCGACCAGCCGCGGCACGCGCACTTCGGGTGTTTTGGGTGTTATAGGCACAGATGTCACCCCCAGCGGTACTGGAAGGGTAACCGGCCGAGGGTGCTACCCGGAAGCGCCACGTGTCTTTCTGTAACAGTCGACTACCCAGCGTCACAGATCAAGTCGATAGCAGTGTGCGGGTTCTTCCAGGGTGGGATGCGTGAGCACCTCGGCCGGCTCCATGCCCAGGCGCCGGGTCACCGCGATCGACCGCTCGTCGGCGGACATGACCATCGCCACGACCCGGGGCACGCCCGCCGCCCGCAACCGCTCCAGCGTGGCGAGCGCGGCCGCGGTGACATAGCCCTTGCCCCAGTGGGCCCGCCCGAGCCGCCAGCCGATCTCGATCTCGCCCTCCGGGCCCCACTCGCGCGGCCACGGCTGCGCGCCCGTGAAGCCGATGACCTCGCCCGACTCCTCCAGCATGGTCCACAGACAGAAGCCGCGCTCGGCGTCGTGTCTGCGCTGGCGGGCAGTGAGCTCCTCGTACACGGACAGCTCGGCGGCCCGGCCGCCGTGGAACTTCATGACATCGGGGTCGTCGAAGATCCTGTGCCAGGCGAAGGCGTCCTCGTCGCTGGGAACGCGCAGCCGTACGTCGGGGAGAGCTCGGTTCACGGAGGGCAGCCCTTCAGCCGGGGGATCGATACCGCTGAATAGACTGCCCATGTCCGGTGCCCGTCAGCACACCGTTTTCGCCGATGATTTCGGCGCTGCCGCCGCTGCCGGTGCCCGTGTCGTCGTTGCCGTTGTCGAGCTTTGGGGAGAACCCGCCGTGACCGAGCCCCAGCCCCTTACCGAACACACCGCCGACGTGATCGTCGTCGGGGCCGGGCCAGCCGGTTCCACCACCGCCTACTACCTGGCGAAGGCCGGGCTCGACGTCCTGTTGCTGGAGAAGACCGCCTTCCCGCGCGAGAAGGTGTGCGGCGACGGCCTCACGCCCCGTGCAACCAAGCAGCTCGTGGCGATGGGCATCGACATCTCCCAGGAGGCCGGCTGGCTGCGCAACAAGGGTCTGCGCATCATCGGTGGCGGGGTGCGGCTCCAGCTGGACTGGCCCGACCTCGCCTCGTACCCGGACTACGGACTGGTCCGCAAGCGTGACGACTTCGACGAGCAGCTGGCCCGGCAGGCGCAGAAGGCCGGCGCGCGCCTGTACGAGCGCTGCAACGTGGGCGCGCCCGTCATCGACGACCGCACCGGTCGTATCACCGGCGTGCACGCCAAGCTGGGCGACGAGAAGCGCGAGGTGACCTTCCACGCCCCGCTGGTGGTGGCCGCCGACGGCAACTCCACGCGCCTGTCGCTGGCGATGGGCCTGCACCGCCGTGAGGACCGTCCCATGGGTGTCGCGGTGCGCACGTACTTCACCTCCCCGCGCCACGACGACGACTATCTGGAGTCCTGGCTGGAGCTGTGGGACCGGCGCGACGGCCAGGAGCGGCTGCTGCCGGGCTACGGCTGGATCTTCGGCATGGGCGACGGCACCTCGAACGTCGGCCTGGGCGTCCTGAACACCTCCGCGTCCTTCAAGGAACTGGACTGGCGCGAGGTGTTGAAGGCGTGGTGCGCCTCGATGCCCGAGGACTGGGGCTACACCCCCGAGAACATGACAGGCCCGATCCGCGGTGCCGCCCTCCCCATGGCCTTCAACCGCCAGCCGCACTACACCAAGGGCCTGCTGCTCGTCGGTGACGCGGGCGGCCTGGTGAACCCCTTCAACGGCGAGGGCATCGCCTACGCCATGGAGTCGGGCCAGATCGCGGCGGACGTCATCGTCCAGGCCATGGCCCGCGCGACCCCGGCCCAACGCGAGATGGCCCTGCAGAGCTACCCGAAGATCCTCAAGGACACCTACGGCGGCTACTACACGCTGGGCCGCGCCTTTGTGAAGCTCATCGGCAACCCGAAGGTGATGAAGGTCGCGACGCAGCGGGGTCTGACCCACCCGCTGCTGATGAAGTTCACGCTGAAGCTCCTGGCCAACCTGACGGACCCGACGGGCGGCGACGCGATGGACCGGATCATCAACGGTCTGAGCAAGGTGGCGCCGAAGGCGTGAAGGTTCAGCAAGTGTCCGGGCGCTCAGGGGGTCGGCTCCCTACGGTGACGTGCGCATGATGCATCCGTGGCCGAAGGGGGCCGAGCTATGCGTACGGGACACAGTCGACGAACCCTTCTGAAAGGCGCGGCGGCCGGTGCGGCGGGCGGCGCGGTCGGGGTCACGCTATCCGCGGGCCCGGCGGTGGCCGCCCCCCGCGGTCAGGGGCACGTCGCCGTCCTGGGTGGCGGCGTGTCGGGTCTGACCGCCGCCCACGAGCTCGCCGAACGCGGTTACCGCGTCACCGTCTACGAGTACTACGACGTCCTCGGCGGCAAGGCCCGCTCCATCCCCGTCCCGGGATCGGCGGCCGCCGGCCGCAAACCGCTGCCCGGTGAACACGGCTTCCGCTTCATTCCCGGCTTCTACCGCAATCTCCCTGACACCCTGCGCCGCATTCCGTACCCGGGCAACGCCAACGGTGTCCACGACAACCTGCGCTCCGGCACCGAGACGCTGTTCGCCCGCTCCGGTGGCCGGGCCGATCTGCGCTTCCCCCTGCGCCGGGTCACCACGCCCCCGCACCTCGGCGACCTCACCCCGGCCTGGATCCGCGACCAGCTGCTGTCGGTACTCGGTCTCGCAACCCGGATGCCCGCGTACGAACTGAGTTATTTCGTCAACCGACTGCTCGTCTTCCTCACCAGCTGCGAGGTCCGCCGCGACCAGCAGTGGGAGAGGGTGCCGTGGTGGGACTTCATCCGGGCCGAGGACTTCAGCGAGGAGTACCGCCGGATCTTCGCCATCGGCCAGAGCCGCAACCTCACGGCCACCAAGGCCGAGGAGTCCTCCACCCGCACGGTCGCCGGCGTCTACATGGAGAACTTCCTCGCCTTCGGCCTGCTCGGGCTCGGCCAGGACGGCGACATCGACCGCGTCCTCAACGGCCCCACGACCGAGGCGTGGCTCGACCCGTGGGTCGCCCATCTGCGCTCACTCGGCGTGGAGTTCGTGCTCTCCACGTCGGTGCGGGACGTGCTGTACGAAAACGGGCGGATCGCCGGGGTGCGCGTCACCGCCCCGGACGGCACCGACGCGCGCACGATCACCGCCGACCACTACGTCTCCGCCCTCCCCGTCGAACACGCGCGTCCGACGTGGGGACCCGCGCTGCGGGCAGCCGATCCGCAGCTCGCGCGGTGCGACGCGCTGCGCACCGACTGGATGGTGGGCGTGCAGTACTTCATGCGCACGCGGACGCCGATGGTGAACGGGCACGTCAACTGTCTCGACTCACCCTGGTCGGTGACGGCGGTCGGGCAGGCGCAGTTCTGGGACACGCACGACTTTCCCGCCGAGTACGGGGACGGGCGCGCCGTGGACTGCGTCTCCGCCATCGCCTCCGAGTGGGACAAGCCCGGCATTCTCTACGGGAAGACGGCACGACAGTGCACCCGTGAGGAGTTCGTGGCCGAGGTCTGGGCCCAGCTCCAGGACGCGGTCGGCGTCGCGGGGGATCCCGTGCTGAAGGACGAGGACCGGGTGGCGTGGTTCCTGGACCCCGCCGTGACGGGCATGGGCGGGCCGGATCCGGCCAACCGCGAGCAACTCCTCATCCATCCCGTCGGCTCGCTCTACAACCGCCCTTCGGCGAAGACCGCCGTGCCGAACTTCTTCCTTGCCGGCGACTACGTCCGCACGGGCATGAACCTGGCCTCCATGGAGGGCGCCAACGAGGCCGCCCGGCATGCCGTCAACGCTCTGCTCGAAGCCGACCGCTCGGCCGCGGCACGCTGCGCCACCTGGGGTCACTACCAGCCGCCGGAGCTGGAGCCCCTCAAGCGCGTCGACGAGTTGCGCTACCGCCTCGGCCTGCCGAACACCTTCGACCTGGGGTGAGGAGGGCCGCCGCCCCCGAGCGGCTGCGGCCCTTCACTCCCTACGGCTCGGGACGGCTTGTTCAGAGCACCCGGACGGCGCCGGACGGCGGGTCGTACGACAGCGGCTTCTCCACCACGCCGGTGGAGGGGTTCTGCGCGCCGACGAACATGCCGTCGCCGACGTACACCCCGACGTGGTAGGCGCTGCCCGCACCGCCCCAGTAGAGGATGTCCCCCGGCTGCAGATTGCTCAGCGAGACCTGCGTGCCGGCCGTCGACTGGCTCCCGGAGACGCGCGGCAGGTCCACGCCGACCTGCTTGAACGCGGCCTGTACGAGACCGGAGCAGTCCCACGAGTTGGGGCCGGTGCCGCCCATGACGTACGAGTCGCCGATCTGCGCCTTGACGAAGGCGATGACCGCCGCGGCCGAACCGGTGGACGTGGAGGTGCTCGTCGCGGTGCTGTTCGACGTGGCGGCGAGGGCGGTGCGCTCGCTGCTGCGCGAAGCGGCTGCCGCGGCCTCGGCCTTGCGCGCGGCCTCGGCCTTGCGCTCTGCCTCCGCGGCCTTCTTCTTGGCTTCCGCGAGGTCCGCCTCGGCCTGCTTCGCGGCCTTTGCGGCGGCCGCGTCACGTTCGGCCTGCAGCTGGTAGTTGGCTGCGGCCTGCTGGGTGGCGGCGGCGGACTGCGCGACCTGCTGGGACAGGTCGGCGGTCAGGGTGGGCAGTTCGAGCGTCTGCGTCACCGGCTCGGCGGCGTTCGCCGTAGCCGAAGCGCCGGCGGCGGCCAGGCCGAGGACGCCCCCGGCAACTCCGGCCCGCATCGCGATCGTCGACGCGCTGCGGTTGCGGGGCTTCCGGTGGGTGCGTATGTGAGCGGTGTGGGACATGAGAACAACCGGTATCAGGGGCTCCTCCATACCTTCAAGGAACGTGTGGTGCACCACAGTTGTTCAATCGACACCTCAAATCCCCCGAGCGGCCATTCTTATTGACGCCGTAACGGACATTGTGGACAGCGATGATCAAGCCTGTGATCACGGCCTTTCGTCGTTACGTCCCAATTGCTCGGCAATTACCACCGGTCGACCCAGGTGGCCAAGCCCCGCTCATCGGACTCCCCTGCCGATGTGACGCAGATCACGAAGCGGCCGCCGCTGCGGCGGCGTCCCGTGTGCGGGTGACGCCCTCTGTGCTCGCGGGCACCCGCATCTTCGTTCCGTGACGGTTCGCCTCCCGCTCGTGAACGCGTGCACACGTCCACATCCGCCCTCGTTCCTCCCTCTGACGTGTGAACGGGCTCCTCTATCAAGGGGTCGAGCCCAGGGCGAATTTGCCTCGAGCGTTTCCTCTTTGATAATGCGAGATGGCTCCGACCAGCGAAGACGAGCGAAAATGTCACCTCTTGGTGATCGCTCGACTGCTTCGCGTACGAAGATCACCGCTCATCCGACTTCATGATCCTTCGCCGGGTGGTGGAGATCACAAAGTACGTGATGACCCCCGTGTCGCAGATCACATACCGGCGGGCATAAGATGCGGGGCAGTTGGGCTTGTGACCTGCTTCACATGTGCGCGATCTTCGCTGGGGCGAGTGGGGCTCGTGGGACAGGTGGGGCGGTCGTGAGTCCAGCGCAACCGCCAGCAGTCAGTGCCGACTGAGAGGAGCGAGGAGCGGTGAACGCGTATGCGCCCATCCTCGTACTGGGAGCCCTCGGGGCAGGCTTTGCGATCTTCTCCGTGGTCATGGCCACGCTGATCGGTCCGAAGCGGTACAACCGCGCCAAGCTCGAGGCATACGAGTGCGGTATCGAACCGACCCCCACGCCGGCCGGTGGCGGGCGCTTCCCCATCAAGTACTACCTGACGGCGATGCTCTTCATCGTCTTCGACATCGAGATCGTCTTCCTCTATCCGTGGGCCGTCACCTTCGACGCCCTCGGGGTTTTCGGGCTCGTGGAGATGCTGCTCTTCGTGCTCACCGTCTTCGTCGCGTACGCGTACGTATGGCGGCGCGGCGGTCTGGAATGGGACTGAGGGGCCTTTAGACATGGGACTCGAAGAAAAGCTGCCGAGCGGTTTCCTTCTCACCACCGTCGAGCAGGCCGCGGGCTGGGTGCGCAAGGCGTCGGTCTTCCCCGCCACCTTCGGCCTCGCCTGCTGTGCCATCGAGATGATGACCACCGGAGCCGGCCGCTACGACCTCGCGCGCTTCGGCATGGAGGTCTTCCGCGGCTCGCCCCGGCAGGCGGACCTGATGATCGTCGCGGGCCGGGTCAGCCAGAAGATGGCGCCGGTTCTCCGGCAGGTCTACGACCAGATGCCGAACCCCAAGTGGGTGATCTCCATGGGGGTCTGCGCCTCCTCGGGCGGCATGTTCAACAACTACGCGATCGTCCAGGGCGTGGATCACATCGTCCCCGTCGACATCTATCTGCCCGGCTGTCCGCCGCGGCCCGAGATGCTGATGGACGCGATCCTCAAGCTCCACCACAAGATCCAGACCTCCAAGCTCGGCGTCAACGCCGAGGAGGAGGCCCGCGAGGCGGAGGAAGCGGCGCTCAAGGCGCTCCCGACGATCGAGATGAAGGGGCTGCTGCGATGAGCGACGCCAAGAGCAACGGCGCGAACACGCCGGGCGACGGCGCCAACGGCAACGGCGTCAATCCCGAGAAGGACCTCGGCGCAGCGAACCTCCCGGGGATGCGCGGCGACCACGGTGAGGAGATCCGCGTCCAGCGCGGCATGTTCGGCGCCAACAACGGCGGGGACACCTCCGGATACGGCGGCCTTGTCCGCTCCATCCGGCTCCCGGGCGCCTCCGCGCGGCCCTACGGAGGCTGGTTCGACGAGGTCGCCGACGAACTCGAGGGCGCGCTCGAGGAACAGGGACTCGTCCCCGAGAACGCCATCGAGAAGACCGTCGTCGACCGGGGCGAGGTGACCTTCCACATCGAGCGCGAGTACCTGGTCGCTGTCGCCCAGACCCTCCGCGACGACCCGGCGCTCCGCTTCGAGCTGTGCACGGGCGTGAGCGGAGTGCACTACCCCGGCGACAAGGGCCGAGAGCTGCACGCCGTCTACCACCTGCGCTCGATCACCCACAACCGGGTGATCCGCCTGGAGGTCAGCGCCCCCGACGCCGACCCGCACGTCCCGTCGCTCGTCCCGGTCTATCCCACGAACGACTGGCATGAGCGCGAGACGTACGACTTCTTCGGCCTGATCTTCGACGGCCACCCGGCGCTGACGCGGATCATGATGCCCGACGACTGGCAGGGATTCCCGCAGCGCAAGGACTATCCCCTCGGCGGCATCCCCGTCGAGTACAAGGGCGCCCAGATCCCGGCTCCCGACCAGCGGAGGTCGTACTCATGAGCACGCAGACTCCGTCCTCCGCCTCCTCGCGCGAGACGACCGAGGGCACCGTCTACACGGTCACCGGCGGCGACTGGGACGAGGTCGTCCAGTCCGCGGCCCGTGCCGACGACGAGCGCCTCATCGTCAACATGGGCCCGCAGCACCCGTCCACGCACGGTGTGCTCCGGCTCATCCTGGAGATCGAGGGCGAGACCGTCACAGAGGCCCGCTGCGGCATCGGGTATCTCCACACCGGTATCGAGAAGAACCTCGAGTACCGCACGTGGACGCAGGGCACCACCTTCGTGACGCGCATGGACTACCTGACGCCGTTCTTCAACGAGACGGCGTACTGCCTCGCGGTCGAGAAGCTCCTCGGCATCGAGGACCAGGTCCCGGACCGGGCCACGATCATCCGCGTGCTCCTGATGGAGCTCAACCGGATGTCCTCCCACCTGGTATGCATCGCCACCGGAGGCATGGAGCTCGGCGCCACCACCATCATGATCTACGGCTTCCGCGACCGGGAGTTGATCCTCGACATCTACGAGCTGATCACCGGCCTGCGGATGAACCATGCCTACATCCGCCCCGGTGGACTCGCCCAGGACCTGCCGCCGGGCGCGGTGGACCAGATCCGCGAGTTCGTGAAGAGGATGAAGAAGAACCTCCCGGAGTACGACAAGCTCGCCACCGGGAACCCCATCTTCAAGGCGCGCATGCAGGACATCGGCTACCTCGATCTGGCCGGGTGCATGGCCCTCGGTGCCACCGGCCCGATCCTGCGCTCCGCCGGGCTGCCGCACGACCTGCGCAAGACACAGCCCTACTGCGGCTACGAGACCTACGACTTCGACATCCCGACCGCCGACACGTGCGACGCCTACGGCCGCTTCCTCATCCGGCTCGAGGAGATGCGTCAGTCGCTCGCGATCATCGAGCAGTGCCTGGACCGGCTGCAGCCCGGTCCGGTCATGGTCGCCGACAAGAAGATCGCCTGGCCCGCCCAGCTCGCCCTGGGTCCGGACGGGCTCGGCAACTCCCTCGACCACATCAAGAAGATCATGGGTACCTCCATGGAGGCCCTGATCCACCACTTCAAGCTGGTGACCGAGGGATTCCGCGTCCCGGCGGGACAGGCCTACTCGGCGGTCGAGTCGCCCAAGGGCGAACTCGGGGTGCACGTCGTCTCCGACGGCGGCACCCGCCCCTACCGGGTCCACTTCCGTGACCCGTCCTTCACCAATCTGCAGGCCATGGCGGCGATGTGCGAGGGCGGCCAGGTCGCCGACGTGATCGTCGCCGTCGCGTCCATCGACCCCGTGATGGGAGGCGTCGACCGGTGACCACCAGTTCCTCGGAGCGCGGCATCAGCCTGGGCATGCCCGAGCTGCCCGCGCCCGACTACCCGGACGACGTGCGGGCCCGGCTCGAGCGGGACGCGCGCGAGATCATCGACCGCTACCCGGACTCGCGCTCCGCCCTGCTGCCGCTGCTGCACCTGGTGCAGTCGGAGGAAGGGCATGTCACGCGCACCGGGATGCGGTTCTGCGCGGACATGCTGAACCTGACCACGGCCGAGGTCACCGCGGTCGCGACCTTCTACACCATGTACCGGCGGGGGCCCTCCGGGGACTACCAGGTGGGCGTCTGCACCAACACGCTGTGCGCCGTGATGGGCGGTGACGCGATCTTCTCCGCGCTCCAGGAGCACCTGGGCGTCGGGAACGGCGAGACCACCGGCGACGGCAAGGTCACCCTGGAACACATCGAGTGCAACGCGGCCTGCGACTACGCACCGGTCGTGATGGTCAACTGGGAGTTCTTCGACAACCAGACCCCCGAGAGCGCCAAGAGCCTCGTCGACGACCTGCGGGCGGGACGGCAGGTCGAACCCACCCGCGGCGCGCCCCTGTGCACCTTCAAGGAGACCGCCCGGATGCTGGCCGGCTTCCCCGACGAACGGCACGGGGTCGTCGACGCGACCGGCGGCGCGGGCCCGGCCTCGCTGGTCGGGCTCCGGCTGTCCAAGGGCGAGACCCCCACCGCGCGCGTGGTGCACCCGCGGCACGGCGGACCGCACGACGAGCCGCGGCCCGAACCGGTGCACGGGCCGTCACCGGCCGAGCACCTCGGGTCGCACGACGCGCCACAGGACACATCGGCCTCCGACCCGGCCCACCCGGCGGGTCCCGCCACGGAGGAGGGGGAGTGATGACAGTGACCACCGAGGACGGGGGGACCTCCCGCCCGAGCAAGTTCGAGGGTGCGGGAGAGAGCAGCCCCGAGAAGCTGCTCTCACCCGTCCTGTCCGCCTTCTGGGACGAGGAGAAGTCCTGGACGCTGGATGTCTACCGGAATCACGAGGGGTACGAGGGGCTTCGCAAGGCCCTCGCCATGTCGCCGGACGAGGTCATCGCGTACGTCAAGGACTCCGGGCTGCGCGGGCGCGGCGGAGCTGGATTCCCGACGGGGATGAAGTGGCAGTTCATCCCCCAGGGCGACGGCAAGCCTCACTATCTCGTTGTCAACGCCGACGAATCGGAGCCCGGGACCTGCAAGGACATTCCGCTCCTCTTCGCCAACCCGCACAGCCTCATCGAGGGCATCGTCATCGCGTGCTACGCCATCAGGTCGTCGCATGCCTTCATCTATCTGCGGGGTGAAGTCGTCCCCGTGCTGCGGCGGCTGCACTCGGCCGTGGCGGAGGCCTACGCGGCGGGCTACCTCGGCAAGAACATTCTGGGTAGCGGGCTCGACCTCGAACTCACCGTGCACGCGGGCGCCGGCGCGTACATCTGCGGTGAGGAGACCGCACTGCTCGACTCGCTCGAGGGCCGCCGTGGCCAGCCCCGGCTGCGTCCTCCCTTCCCCGCGGTCGCGGGCCTCTACGCCTGCCCGACTGTGGTGAACAACGTCGAGTCGATCGCATCGGTTCCCGCGATCCTGCACCGGGGCAAGGAATGGTTCCGGTCGATGGGCAGCGAGAAGTCCCCGGGCTTCACTCTCTACTCGCTCAGCGGCCATGTCGCGAACCCCGGCCAGTACGAGGCCCCGCTGGGCATCACGCTCCGCCAGCTGCTCGACATGAGCGGCGGCATGCGGCCCGGCCACTGCCTCAAGTTCTGGACGCCGGGCGGTTCCTCGACGCCCATGTTCACCGACGAACACCTCGACGTCCCGCTCGACTACGAGGGCGTGGGCGCCGCCGGCTCCATGCTCGGCACCAAAGCCCTGCAGTGCTTCGACGAGACGACCTGCGTGGTCCGTGCCGTCACCCGCTGGACCGAGTTCTATGCCCACGAGTCCTGCGGAAAGTGCACGCCCTGCCGCGAAGGCACGTACTGGCTCGTCCAGTTGCTGCGGGACATCGAGGCGGGCAAGGGCGTGATGTCCGACCTCGACAAGCTGAACGACATCGCCGACAACATCAACGGCAAGTCGTTCTGCGCCCTCGGCGACGGCGCCGCCTCGCCGATCTTCTCCTCCCTCAAGTACTTCCGCGAGGAGTACGAGGAGCACATCACGGGCCGGGGCTGCCCCTTCGACCCGGCCAAGTCCACGGCCTGGGCGGACAAGCCCACGGAGGTGACCGCATGACTGTGACCACCAGCGCTCCCTCGGGAGGGGGAGAGGCGGCGGTCCCGCCGGAGGACCTCGTGTCGCTGACGATCGACGGCATCGAGATCAGCGTGCCCAAGGGCACCCTGGTCATCCGCGCCGCCGAGCAGCTCGGCATCGAGATCCCCCGCTTCTGCGACCACCCCCTCCTCGACCCGGTCGGCGCCTGCCGGCAGTGCATCGTCGAGGTCGAGGGCCAGCGCAAGCCCATGGCCTCCTGCACGATCACCTGTACGGACGGGATGGTCGTGAAGACCCACCTCACCTCCCCCGTCGCCGAGAAGGCCCAGAAGGGTGTGATGGAGCTCCTGCTCATCAACCACCCGCTGGACTGCCCGGTCTGCGACAAGGGCGGCGAGTGTCCGCTGCAGAACCAGGCGATGTCGCACGGCAACGCCGAGTCCCGCTTCGAGGGCAGGAAGCGCACCTACGAGAAGCCCGTCCCGATCTCCACCCAGGTGCTGCTCGACCGGGAGCGGTGCGTGCTGTGCGCCCGGTGCACCCGGTTCTCCAACCAGATCGCGGGCGACCCGATGATCGAGCTGCTCGAGCGGGGCGCGCTTCAGCAGGTAGGCACCGGCGAGGGCGACCCCTTCGAGTCGTACTTCTCCGGCAACACCATCCAGATCTGCCCGGTGGGTGCGCTCACGTCGGCGGCGTACCGCTTCCGCTCCCGGCCCTTCGACCTCGTCTCGTCGCCGTCCGTGTGCGAGCACTGCTCCGGAGGCTGCGCGACCCGGACGGACCACCGGCGCGGCAAGGTCATGCGGCGCCTCGCGGCCAGTGACCCCGAGGTCAACGAGGAGTGGATCTGCGACAAGGGGCGGTTCGGCTTCCGGTACGCGCAGATGAAGGACCGGCTCGAGGCGCCGCTGGTGCGAGGCGAGTCCGGTGAACTGGAGCCGGCGTCCTGGCCCGAGGCGCTGGAGGCGGCCGCCCGGGGCCTGCTGGCCGCACGGGGCCGGGCCGGAGTGCTGACCGGCGGCCGGCTCACCGTCGAGGACGCCTACGCGTACAGCAAGTTCGCGCGGGTGGCCCTCGACACGAACGACATCGACTTCCGTGCGCGGGTGCACAGCGGCGAGGAGGCCGACTTCCTGGCCGCCCGGATCGCCGGACGCGGCCGCGACCTCGACGGTACGGGGGTCACCTACACCTCACTCGAGAAGGCGCCCGCCGTCCTGCTCGTCGGATTCGAGTCCGAGGAGGAGGCGCCCGGCGTCTTCCTGCGGCTGCGCAAGGCCTGGCGGGGCCACGGGCAACGGGTCTTCTCGCTCGCCACGCATGCCACCCGGGGTCTTGAGAAGGCCGGCGGCACGCTGCTGCCCGCCGCGCCCGGCACCGAGACCGAGTGGCTGGACGCGCTGGCCGGCAGGGTCGGCCTGGAGGAGGACGGCGTACGCGCCGCCGAGGCCCTGCGCACCGAGGGCGCGGTGATCGTCGTCGGCGAACGCCTCGCCGGTGTGGCAGGCGGACTGACCGCCGCCGTCCGGACCGCGGCCGCGACCGGAGCCGACCTGGTGTGGATCCCGCGCCGGGCCGGGGAGCGCGGCGCGATCGAGGTGGGCGCGCTGCCGTCGCTGCTGCCGGGCGGACGTCCGGCCACCGACCCGCGCGCCCGGGAGGAGGTCGCGGCCGCCTGGGGTGTCGCCGAACTCCCGCACCGCTACGGCCGGGACACGAACCAGATCGTCGAGGCCGCGGCCACCGGAGAACTGCGGGCCGTCGTGGTCGCCGGTGTCGAGATCGCCGACCTGCCCGACCCGGCACGCGCGCGTGAGGCGCTCTCCGCCGTGGACTTCCTGGTCTCGCTCGAACTGCGCCCCGGCGAGGTCACCGAGCGAGCGGACGTGGTACTGCCCGTCGCGGCGGTCGCCGAGAAGTCGGGCACCTTCCTCAACTGGGAGGGCCGCGCCCGCATGTTCGACGCCGCGCTCAAGCCCGACCAGATGACCCGCCGCCTGGCACCCACCGACGTGCGCGTGCTCCAGATGCTCTCCGACGCGATGGACATCCACCTGGGGCTTCCGGACCTGCACACTCTGCGTACGGAGCTGGACCGGCTCGGGGCGTGGGACGGACCCCGCGCAAACAATCCCCTGGAGATCGGCGGGCAGTTGGCCCGCCCCGCCGCCGGGGAGGCCGTGCTCGCGGGCCACCGGCTGCTGCTCGACCAGGGCCGCCTCCAGGAGGGTGACGACGCCCTCGCCGGCACGCGGCACGCGGCACGCGCGCGTGTCTCCGCCGCCACGGCCGCCGAGGCGGGCGTCAAGAACGGCGACGCCCTGGCCGTGACCGGCCCCGCCGGAACCGTGCAACTCCCGCTGCAGATCACCGAGATGCCCGACCGTGTCGTCTGGCTTCCGCTGAACTCCACGGGCGGCGGCGTCGGCTCCGACACCGGGGCGCTGCCCGGCACTCTCGTCCGTATCGGCCCGGCGACGATCCCCGCCGACGCCCCCAAGGAGGTGGAGGCATGAGCCCGTACCTCGCTGCTGAAGACCTCTCCATGTTCGGCCGCGACCCGTGGTGGCTGGTCGTCATCAAGGCGGTCTTCTGCTTCGCCTTCCTGATGGTGACCGTGCTGTTCTCCATCGTGTGGGAGCGCAAGGTCGTCGCGTGGATGCAGCTGCGCATCGGCCCCAACCGGCACGGCCCCTGGGGCATGCTCCAGTCGCTCGCCGACGGCGTGAAGCTGATGCTGAAGGAAGACGTCATCGTCAAGCGCGCGGACAAGGTGGTCTACGTCCTCGCGCCGATCGTCGCGGCCATCCCGGCCTTCATGGCGATCGCGGTGATCCCCTTCGGGCCCTCCGGCAACGAGATCTCGATCTTCGGCCATCGCACCGCGATGCAGCTGACCGACCTGCCGATCGCGATGCTGTACATCCTCGCGATCGCCTCGGTCGGCATCTACGGCATCGTGCTGGCGGGCTGGAGCTCCGGATCCACCTATCCGCTCCTCGGCGGGTTGCGCTCCTGCGCTCAGATGATCTCGTACGAGATCGCCATGGGCGCCGCCTTCGCCTCCGTGTTCCTCTACTCGGGGTCGATGTCGACGTCGAGGATCGTCGAGCAGCAGCACGACCGCTGGTTCATCCTGCTGCTGCCGGTCTCGTTCATCATCTACATCGTCACGATGGTCGGTGAGACCAACCGCGCCCCCTTCGACATGCCGGAGTCCGAGGGCGACCTGGTCGGTGGCTTCAACACCGAGTACTCGTCGATCAAGTTCGCGATGTTCATGCTCGCCGAGTACGTGAACATGGTGACGGTCTCCGCCGTGTCGACCACGCTCTTCCTGGGCGGCTGGCGGGCGCCCTGGCCGATCAGCACCTTCTGGGCCGGTGCGAACCACGGCTGGTGGCCTCTGCTGTGGTTCGTCATCAAGGTGCAGCTGCTGCTGTTCTTCTTCATCTGGCTGCGCGGCACGCTTCCGCGTGTCCGCTACGACCAGCTGATGAAGCTCGGGTGGAAGGTTCTCATCCCGGTCTCCGTGGTCTGGCTGATGCTCGTGGCGACCGTGCGAGTGCTGCGCAACGAGAACTACGGCTTCGCCGACATCGCCCTGTACGTCGCGGGCGGCGTCCTCGCGCTGCTGCTGATGTCGTTCGTCGTCGACATGTTCCGCGAGAAGGCGAAGGAGCCGGCGCGGCCCGCCGAGGAGCCCGCCGCCTTCGATCCGATGGCGGGCGGGTTCCCCGTGCCGCCGCTGCCGGGACAGACGCTTCCGTCCGTGCCCCGCCGCCACCCGCGCAGGGAGCGGGAGCTGATTGTCAGTGGCGGATCGGACACTGTCAGTGACGGATCTACGGATGGAAAGGAGGCGTCCGATGGCTGAGGAGCCCAAGGAGACCAAGCCCGGTTTCCAGAACCCCGTGGCCGGCTTCGGCGTGACCTTCAGGGCCATGTTCAAGAAGCGGCTGACCGAGCAGTACCCGGAGCAGAAGAAGACCACGGCTCCGCGGTTCCACGGCCGGCACCAGCTCAACCGCCATCCGGACGGTCTGGAGAAGTGCGTCGGCTGCGAGCTGTGCGCCTGGGCCTGCCCCGCCGATGCGATCTACGTGGAGGGCGCGGACAACACCGACGAGGAGCGCTACTCGCCGGGTGAGCGGTATGGGCGGGTCTACCAGATCAACTACGCCCGCTGCATCCTGTGCGGCCTGTGCATCGAGGCGTGCCCCACGCGCGCGCTCACGATGACGAACCAGTTCGAGCTGGCGGACTCCAGCCGCGCCAACCTCATCTACACCAAGGAGCAGCTGCTCGCCGGCCTCGAAGAGGGCATGGTCGACACGCCGCACGCCATCTACCCGGGGATGGACGAGCAGGACTACTACCGGGGCCTGGTGACGGAGGCCGCGCCCGGCACAGAGCGTCAGGTGGCCGTCTCCAAGGGAGAACAGGGGGCTGACGCATGACTTCGCAGCTTGCCGCCTACACCACCTCCACCGGTGAGGCCTTCCAGTTCTGGGTCCTCGGCATCGTCGCGGTGATCGGCGCCCTGGGCACCGTCCTCATGAAGAAGGCCGTGCACAGTGCGCTCTGCCTGGCCGGCACCATGATCGTGCTGGCGGTGTTCTACCTCGCCAACGGCGCCTACTTCCTGGGGATCGTGCAGATCGTCGTCTACACCGGCGCGATCATGATGCTGTTCCTGTTCGTGGTGATGCTCGTCGGTGTCACGGCGGCGGACTCCCTGAAGGAGACCATCAAGGGCCAGCGCTGGCTGGCCCTTGTGTGCGGGCTCGGCTTCGGCATCCTGCTGTTCGCCGGCATCGCCAATGCCTCACTGAAGGACTTCAACGGCCTCGGCAAGGCGAACGCGAACGGCAATGTCGAGGGTCTGGCGGCCCTCATCTTCACCAAGTACGTGTTCGCCTTCGAAATCACGGGCGTCCTTCTCATCACGGCCGCGGTCGGCGCCATGGTGCTCACCCACCGCGAGCGCACCGAGCGCGCCAAGACCCAGCGCGAGCTGTCCGAGCAGCGCGTACGTGAGGGCAAGCACCTTCCGCCGCTCCCGGCCCCCGGCGTCTACGCCCGGCACAACGCGGTGGACATCGCCGGCCTCCTGCCGGACGGCACTCCGTCCGAGCTGACCGTCAACAAGACGCTGCGGGAGCGCGGTCAGATCCGTGACGTGTCCGACGAGGCGCTCGGTGATCTGAAGGCCCTGGAACAGCGCGCCGCGGAGCGCCTGGAGCGGGCCGAGGACGAGCGGCCGGCTCTGAAGAGGACCGAGGAGGCGTCGAAGTGAACCCGGTCAACTACCTGTATCTCGCCGCCCTGTTGTTCACGATCGGCGCCACCGGCGTGCTGATCCGGCGGAACGCGATCGTGCTGTTCATGTGCATCGAGTTGATGCTCAACGCGTGCAACCTCGCGTTCGTCACCTTTTCCCGGATGCACGGCAATCTCGACGGCCAGATCATCGCCTTCTTCACGATGGTCGTCGCCGCCGCGGAGGTCGTGGTCGGGCTCGCGATCATCGTGTCGCTGTTCCGTACCCGCCACTCGGCCTCGGTCGACGACGCCAGCCTGATGAAGCTGTAAGGGGTCGCTGAATCGTGGAGAACCTGATTGCGCTGCTGATCGCGGCGCCCCTGCTCGGAGCGGCCGTCCTGGTGTGCGGCGGCAGAAGGCTGGACGCGGTCGGCCACTGGATCGGCACGCTGCTCGCCGCCCTCTCCTTCCTGTTCGGCGTCCTCCTCTTCGCCGACATGCTGGGGAAGGCCGCGGATCAGCGCACCCTGACGCAGCACCTGTTCAGCTGGATCCCGGTGGCAGGCTTCCAGGCCGACGTCACCTTCCGGCTCGACCAGCTGTCGATGACGTTCGTCCTGCTGATCACCGGTGTCGGCTCGCTCATCCATCTGTACTCGGTCGGGTACATGGAGCACGACGAGCGCCGGCGCCGCTTCTTCGGCTATCTGAACCTGTTCCTCGCGGCAATGCTGTTGCTCGTCCTCGCCGACAACTACCTGCTGCTGTACGTCGGCTGGGAGGGCGTCGGTCTCGCCTCGTACCTGCTGATCGGCTTCTGGCAGCACAAGCCCAGCGCGGCCACCGCGGCGAAGAAGGCGTTCCTCGTCAACCGCGTCGGCGACATGGGCCTGTCGATCGCCATCATGCTGATGTTCACGACCTTCGGGACCTTCGCCTTCGGGCCGGTCTTCGCGGGCGTGGACACGTTGACATCAGGCGCTGCCGCGCCGGGCGGCGAGGGCAAGCTCACCGCCGTCGCTCTGCTGCTGCTGCTCGCCGCGTGCGGAAAGTCGGCGCAGGTGCCGCTGCAGTCCTGGCTCGGGGACGCGATGGAAGGCCCGACCCCGGTCTCGGCCCTCATCCACGCCGCGACCATGGTGACCGCGGGCGTATACCTGATCGTCCGCTCCGGCGTCATCTTCGACGCCGCGCCCGACGCACAACTGGCCGTGACCGTGGTCGGCGCCGTCACACTCCTCTTCGGTGCGATCGTCGGTTGTGCGAAGGACGACATCAAGAAGGCGCTGGCCGGCTCGACCATGTCGCAGATCGGCTACATGGTGCTCGCCGCGGGCCTCGGCCCCATCGGCTACGTCTTCGCGATCATGCACCTGGTGACGCACGGCTTCTTCAAGGCCGGGCTGTTCCTCGGCGCCGGTTCGGTCATGCACGGCATGAACGACGAGGTCGACATGCGCAAGTACGGCGGCCTGCGGAAGTACATGCCGGTCACATTCGTCACCTTCGGCCTCGGCTACCTGGCCATCATCGGCTTCCCCGGCCTGTCGGGCTTCTTCTCCAAGGACAAGATCATCGAGGCGGCCTTCGCCAAGGGCGGCACCGAGGGCTGGATCCTCGGTGGCGCGGCCCTGCTGGGCGCGGCCATCACCGCGTACTACATGACGCGCGTGATGATCATGACCTTCTTCGGCGAGAAGCGCTGGCAGCCGGACGCGGACGGCCACGAGCCGCACCCGCACGAGTCGCCGAGCGTCATGACGATCCCCATGATCGTGCTGGCCTTCGGGTCGGTGTTCGCGGGCGGGCTCTTCTCGATCGGGGACCGCTTCCTGCACTGGCTGGAGCCCGTCACCGGACACGAGGAGGGCAACTCGCCCATCAGCGCCGGGGCGGTCACGGCCGCGACCCTGGTGCTGCTGCTCGTCGGCGTCGGCATCGCCTACGCCCAGTACGGCCGCCGTCCCGTCCCGGCCGTCGCCCCGCGCGGATCGCTGCTCACCCGGGCCGCACGGCGTGACCTGCTCCAGGACGACTTCAACCACGTCGTCCTCGTTCGCGGCGGAGAGCACCTCACGCGGTCGCTGGTCTACATGGACCACACCTTGGTCGACGGCGTCGTCAATGGCACGGCGGCCTCGGTCGGCGGCCTCTCCGGTCGGCTCCGACGACTGCAGAACGGCTACGCGCGGTCGTACGCGGTGTCGATGTTCGGCGGTGCGGCGGTGCTCGTCGCCCTGACCCTGCTGATGAGGGCGGTCTGATAGCGATGTCCTTTCCTCTCCTGACAGCGACGGTGGTGCTCCCGACCGTGGGGGCGATCGCCACGGCCGCGGTTCCGGCCGCGCAGCGCACCGCCGCGAAGTGGCTTGCGCTGGTCGTCTCGCTCGCCACGTTCGTGCTCGCCGCGCTGACCGTGGTCCGCTTCGAACCGGGCGGCTCCCGCTACCAGCTCACCGAGTCCCACGCCTGGATCAAGGACTTCGGGGTGCGGTACGAACTGGGGGTGGACGGCATCGCCGTGGCGCTCATCGCGCTGACCGCCCTGCTGATCCCGTTCGTGATCCTGGCGGGCTGGCACGACGCCGACCCTTCCCCAAGCTCTCAACCTCGTTCGAACAGGGGAGGCCCCAAGGAGACCGGCCCCTATCACTGGCGTCCCACGCAGGGCTTCTTCGCCCTGATCCTGGCCGTCGAGGCGATGGTGATCCTCTCCTTCGAGGCGACCGACGTCTTCGTCTTCTACATCTTCTTCGAAGCCATGCTCATCCCGATGTACTTCCTCATCGGAGGCTTCGGGGACCGCGCCCACGAGCACGGCGAGAAGGTGGCGTCCACGCAGCGGTCGTACGCCGCCGTGAAGTTCCTCCTGTACAACCTCGTCGGCGGCCTGATCATGCTGGCCGCGGTGATCGGCCTCTATGTGCAGGCCGGGACCTTCTCGCTCCCGGAGATCGTCCAGGCCCGGGCGAACGGCTCGCTCCACATGGCGACCAGCACCGAACGCTGGCTGTTCCTCGGCTTCTTCTTCGCCTTCGCGGTGAAGGCGCCGCTGTGGCCGTTGCACACCTGGCTGCCCAACGCCATGGGGGAGGCCACCGCACCGGTCGCCGTGCTGATCACGGCGGTCGTCGACAAGGTGGGCACCTTCGCGATGCTCCGCTTCTGCCTCCAGCTGTTCCCGGAGGCGAGCAAGTGGGCGACGCCCGTCATCCTCGTCCTGGCGCTCATCAGCATCATCTACGGCGCTCTGCTCGCCGTCGGCCAGCGCGACATCAAGCGACTGGTGGCCTACGCGTCCATCTCGCACTTCGGCTTCATCATCATGGGCATCTTCGCGATGACCAGCCAGGGCCAGTCGGGCGCGACGCTCTACATGGTCAACCACGGGATCTCGACCGCCGCCCTGATGCTGGTGGCCGGCTTCCTGATCTCGCGCCGCGGCTCGCGTCTGATCGCGGACTACGGAGGCGTGCAGAAGGTCGCTCCCGTGCTCGCCGGCACCTTCCTGATCGGCGGTCTGGCGACGCTGTCCCTGCCGGGACTCGCACCGTTCGTCAGCGAGTTCCTGGTCCTGGTCGGCACCTTCTCCCGCCATCCGGCGATCGGCATCATCGCCACCTTGGGCATCGTCCTCGCCGCGCTCTACACCCTCGTCCTCTACCAGCGGACGATGACGGGCCCGGTGAAGCCGGAGGTCGCCGAGATGCCGGACCTGCGCGTGCGTGAAGTCCTGGTGGTCGCCCCGCTGATCGTGCTGTTGATCTTCCTGGGCGTCTATCCGAAGCCAGTGGCCGACATCGTCAACCCGGCGGTCAAGCAGACCATCTCCGACGTACACCAGACCGATCCCAAGCCCGAGGTGGAGGCGGCCAAGTGAGCACAGCAGTCGTCCACAGCCTGTGGACAACCGCGGCCGACCCGATCTCGAAGATCGAGGCGCCGAAGATCGAATACGGACAGTTGTCGCCGACCTTGATCGTCATCGGTGGAGCACTCATCGGGGTGCTGATCGAGGCGTTCGTCCCGCGCAAGTCCCGTTACTACGCACAGGCGTTCGTGTCGGCCGTCGCGCTCGTCGCCGCGTTCGCCGCGGTGGTGGCGCTTGCGGCCGGCGGGTACGGCACCACGAAGGCGCACATCGCGGCCATGGGCGCGATCGCGGTCGACGGGCCGTCCTTGTTCCTTCAGGGGACGATCCTGCTGGCCGGTCTGCTCGGGGTGTTCACCTTCGCCGAGCGGCATCTGGACCCGGCGGCACACGGCAACCGGGTCGACTCCTTCGCCGCGCAGGCGGCCTCCGTGCCGGGCAGCGACAGCGAGCAGGCCGCCGTGAAGGCGGGGTTCATGACGACGGAGGCGTTCCCGCTGCTGCTGTTCGCGGTCAGCGGCATGCTCGTCTTCCCCTCGGCGAACGACCTGCTGACCCTGTTCGTGGCCCTGGAAGTCTTCTCGCTGCCGCTGTACCTGCTGTGTGCCCTGGCCCGCCGCAAGCGGCTGATGTCGCAGGAGGCCGCGGTCAAGTACTTCCTGCTCGGGGCGTTCGCCTCCGCGTTCACTCTGTTCGGCATCGCGCTGCTGTACGGGTACTCGGGCTCGGTGTCGTACGCGACGATCGCACGGGTCGTCGACGGCACGGTCACCAACGTCGATCCGGCGCTCGCGGGCACCATGGGCAACGACGCCCTGCTGCTGGTCGGTGCCGCGATGATCGTGATGGGTCTGCTGTTCAAGGTGGCCGCGGTGCCGTTCCACATGTGGACGCCGGACGTGTACCAGGGCGCTCCGACCCCGGTGACCGGATTCATGGCCGCGGCGACCAAGGTGGCGGCGTTCGGAGCGCTGCTGCGGCTGCTGTACGTGGTCCTGCCGGGAATGCGCTGGGACTGGAGGCCGGTGATGTGGGCGGTCGCGATCGTCACCATGCTGGGCGGTGCCATCGTCGCGATCACACAGACCGATATCAAGCGCCTGCTCGCCTACTCCTCCATCGCGCACGCGGGCTTCATCCTCGCCGGTGTCATCGCGACGACGCGGGACGGCGTGTCCTCGGTTCTCTTCTACCTGGCCGCGTACTCGTTCGTGACGATCGGCGCCTTCGCCGTCGTGACGCTCGTCCGCGACGCGGGCGGCGAGGCGACGCACCTGTCCAAGTGGGCGGGGCTCGGGCGCAGGTCGCCGCTGGTCGCGGCCGTGTTCGCGGTGTTCCTGCTGGCCTTCGCCGGCATCCCGCTGACCTCCGGTTTCGCGGGGAAGTTCGCCGTGTTCAAGGCGGCGGCCGAGGGCGGGGCGGTGCCGCTCGTGGTGATCGGTGTGATTTCGTCGGCGATCGCCGCGTTCTTCTACGTCCGCGTGATCGTCCTGATGTTCTTCAGCGAGCCGCATCCCGAGGGCCCGACAGTGGCGGTGCCCTCGCCGCTGACGATGACGGCGATCGGGGTGGGCGTGGCGGTCACGCTGGTCCTGGGTGTGGCACCCCAGTACTTCCTGGATCTGGCGAGCCAGGCGGGCGTGTTCGTCCGCTGACGAGCCCCGCCGCACACGACGGCCCGGTGCCCGCTCGGGGGGTGTCGGGCCGTCGTGGTCCCAGCGGTACGGAGTCATCGCTTCGGCGCCCGTCCGGTCCTGATCCGGGTGAGGTCGAGATCTGCGGGGCAGGGGCGGTCACCTTCATCCGCTCCCGGACAATTCCTGCACGGGCATAGGCCCCGGTGGTGGGTTCCAGCTCAAAGGCGTGGACCCACGGCGAGGCCCTTCTCATTCTCGGCGCACCGGCAGTGGGAGATCCTGGCCGGGCATACTTCCACGGCTGCTGTCGGCGCGGCCCCCTATCGTGGATGGCGTGGTCGAGGGACGACGCACGGGGGACGGGCGATGGACGGGACGGGTGGGATGACCGAGGCGGGCGTGATGCCGGCGCCAGGTGGCGGGAGCGAGACACTGGCCACGCTGCACCGGGTCTTCGGCTACGAGACCTTCCGCGGCGAGCAGGAAGCGATCATCGAGCACGTGGTGGCCGGTGGCGACGCTGTGGTCCTCATGCCGACCGGCGGCGGCAAGTCGCTCTGCTACCAGATCCCGGCCCTGGTCAGACCCGGCACGGGAGTGGTGGTCTCCCCGCTGATCGCACTGATGCAGGACCAGGTGGACGCGCTGCGGGCGCTCGGTGTGCGCGCCGGATTCGTCAATTCCACGCAGGATTTCGACGAGCGGCGCGTGGTGGAGGCGGAGTTCCTGGCCGGCGAGCTCGACCTCCTCTATCTGGCCCCGGAGCGGCTGCGCATGGAGTCCACCCTCGATCTGCTCTCGCGCGGCAAGATCTCGGTGTTCGCCATCGACGAGGCGCACTGTGTGTCCCAGTGGGGCCACGACTTCCGGCCCGACTACCTCGCGCTGTCCGTGCTCGGCGAGCGCTGGCCGGAGGTCCCCCGGATCGCGCTCACGGCGACGGCGACGCGCGCCACGCACCAGGAGATCACCCAGCGGCTGAACATGCCGGGAGCCCGTCACTTCGTGGCGAGCTTCGACCGGCCCAATATCCAGTACCGGATCGTCCCCAAGGCCGACCCCAAGAAGCAGCTGCTGGCATTTCTGCGTGAGGAGCACCCGGGCGACGCGGGCATCGTGTACTGCCTCTCGCGGAACTCGGTGGAGAAGACCGCGGAGTTCCTGACCCGCAACGGCATCGAGGCGGTGCCGTACCATGCGGGCCTGGACGCGGGCACCCGCGCGGCGCACCAGTCCCGCTTCCTGCGCGAGGACGGCCTGGTCGTGGTCGCCACGATCGCGTTCGGAATGGGCATCGACAAGCCGGACGTGCGGTTCGTCGCGCATCTGGACCTGCCGAAGTCGATCGAGGGCTACTACCAGGAGACGGGCCGGGCGGGCCGCGACGGACTGCCGTCGACGGCCTGGATGGCGTACGGGCTGAACGACGTCGTCCAGCAGCGCAAGCTGATCCAGTCCGGGGAGGGCGACGAGGCGTTCCGCCGCCGGGCCCAGGCGCACCTGGATGCGATGCTGGCGCTGTGCGAGACGGTCCAGTGCCGCCGTGGCGGGCTGCTGGCCTACTTCGGCCAGGACCCGGAGCCGGACGGCTGCGGCAATTGCGACACGTGCCTTGCGCCGCCCGACACCTGGGACGGGACCATCGCGGCGCAGAAGGTGATGTCCACGGTGTGGCGGCTGGACCGGGAGCGGCGCCAGAAGTTCGGCGCGCTGCAGACCGTCGACATCCTGCTGGGGCGGCGCACGGCCAAGGTCATCCAGTTCGACCACGACCAGTTGTCCGTGTTCGGCATCGGTGAGGAGCTGACCGAGGGCGAATGGCGGGGTGTGATCCGGCAGTTGCTGGCGCAGAGCCTGCTCGCGGTCGAGGGTGAGTACGGAACGCTGGTGCTGACCGAGGCGAGCGGGGCGGTGCTGCGGCGGGAGCGCGAGGTGCCGCTGCGCAAGGAGCCGCCCAAGCCCACGCTCGCGCGGTCCGCCGCCCCGAAGGGCGAGCGCTCCCCGAAGGCCGCTGCCGAACTCGCGCCCGAGCTGCTCCCCGTCTTCGAGGCCCTGCGCTCCTGGCGCGCCGCCCAGGCGAGGGAACAGGGCGTCCCGGCATACGTGATCTTCCACGACGCGACGCTCCGTGAGATCGCAGCGGCCCGTCCGAAGACGGTGGCGGAACTCGGCACGATCGGCGGGGTGGGCGAGAAGAAGCTCGCCACATACGGCGAGGGGGTGCTCACGGTGCTGGCCGCTCTGTTCGGCGGTGCGGCGGACGGCGGGTCGGCCTCCGAGACGGGTCCGGACCCCGAGTGGCCGGAGGCGGAGGGCGAGCCCGAGCCGGCGGACTGGACATAGCGGACGGGAGCCAGGGGACGGTGCCCCGCCGGGGACCCCACGAGCCGCGCGGGGCGACTCGTGGGCGGCCGGCTCCGTTCAGGGACTCGGTACCACCCGGCCCGCCACCTCGCCGAGTCCCACCCGAGTCCCGCCCGGCCCCGGGGCCCAGGCCGTCAGCGTCACCACGTCCCCGTCCTCCAGGAACGTTCGCTTGCCGTCCGGGAGTTCGAGCGGGTCGCGCCCGTTCCAGGTCAGTTCGAGGAGCGAGCCGCGCTCGCGCTCCGTCGGGCCGCTCACGGTGCCCGAGCCGTACAGGTCGCCCGTGCGCAGACAGGCCCCGTTCACCGTCATGTGCGCCAGCTGCTGGGCCGCCGTCCAGTACATGGTGGAGAAGGGCGGCTCGGAGACCGTCCGGCCGTTGATGGCGACGGAGATGTGCAGGTCGTAGCCGGCCCGTTCCTCCTGTGCGTCGTCCAGATACGCCAGCAACGGATGCGTGCGCTCCGGCGGTGCCACCCGCGCCTCCTCCAGCGCGTCCAGCGGGGTGATCCAGGCCGAGACGGACGTGGCGAACGACTTTCCGAGGAACGGTCCGAGCGGCACGTACTCCCACGCCTGGATGTCCCGTGCCGACCAGTCGTTGAGCAGGCACAGTCCGAACACGTGGTCCCGGAAGGCCGACAGCGGCACGGGCTCGCCCATCTGCGACGGCACGCCCACCACAAACCCCACCTCGGCCTCGATGTCCAGGCGCACCGAGGGCCCGAAGACCGGGGCAGGGTCCGTGGGGGCCTTGCGCTGGCCACGCGGACGTACGACGTCTGTGCCCGACACGACCACCGTCCCCGCCCGGCCGTGGTAGCCGATCGGCAGATGCTTCCAGTTGGGGGTCAGGGAGTCCGCCGCGTCCGGGCGGAAGATCTGCCCGACGTTACGGGAGTGGTTCTCGGAGGCATAGAAGTCGACGTAGTCCGCGACCTCGAAGGGCAGATGGAGAGTCACCTCGGAGAGTGGGTGCAGGAAGGACTCGACGGTCTCCCGGTGTGCGGGCACCGTCACCCACGCCGTCAGCGCCCGGCGCACGTCCGACCAGGCGGTACGGCCGGCGGCCAGCAGCGGGCCCAGGGACGGCCGGGCCAGCAGGGAGGCGTAGGGGGAGCCGAGAGCGTGCGCCGCCGCGCCCGCGTCGAGCACGTGGTCGCCCAGGCGGACGCCGACGCTCCGCTCGTCGGAGCCGGCCCGTGAGAACACGCCATAGGGGAGGTTGTGCGGGCCGAAGGGGTTGCCCTCGGGGACATCGAAGGGGGGCATCGGATGCTGCCTCGCTTTCGTGCACTTCAGATGTGCCGTGCATGGGTGTGTGTTCCATGTGGTCGCCGCACACGTTACGGGTGAGATGCCTGTCTGGGCAGTGTCTAAAGAGTTCGCAATGTCCGGATAAGCCTTGTCGGAGGGGCCAATTCCGGCTTAGCGTCCTTTGGGGGACACGGACGGGGTGGGTCCGGTCCATAGGGGGGACACGTGGGGGGACCCGTGGCCAGGAGCACCGGCAGCGTGCCGTTCGACGCGGACCGCGAGGTACCGGGGCTCATCGTGAAATTCGGCGACTATCCGCTGCACCACGGCGGGGTGGGCGCGATCCGCAGCCTGGGCCGGCTCGGCATACCGGTGTATGCGATCACCGAGGACCGTTACACACCGGCCGCGCTCTCGCGCTATCTGCGTCACTCCTTCGTGTGGCCGACCACCGGGACGGAGGATCCGGAGCGGCTGGTGGAGGGTCTGCTGCGCATCGGCCGCAGCATCGGCCGGCCGACGGTCCTCGTCCCCACCGACGAGGAGGCCGCGGTCCTGATCGCGGAGCACCAGGACGTCCTGGGCGGCCCCTTCCTCTTCCCGAAGCCGGAAGCCGAACTCCCGCGCCGCCTGGCCAGCAAACAGGGTCTGCACGAACTGTGCGTGGAGCACGGCATCCCCAGCCCTGCGGCCGCCTTCCCGCAGTCCTACGACGACATCGTCGCCTTCGCCGAGAAGGCGCGCTTCCCGCTCGTGGCCAAGAACCGCGAGGCGTTCGTGCGCCGTTCACGGCCCGCCGTGAACGGGACGACCCGGATCGCCACCCGCGAGGGCCTGCTGACGCTCGCCCGCGACTGGGGCGAGCACCCCGGAGTGATCCTCCAGGAGTACCTGCCGCGGGAGGAGGCCGAGGACTGGATCGTGCACGCGTACTTCGACCAGGACTCGACCCCGCTCGCCCTGTTCACCGGTGTCAAGGTCCGCTCGTGGCCGCCGCACGCGGGCATGACGGCCAACGCCTACGTCGTCGACAATCCTGAACTCGCCGACCTTGCCGCACGTTTCGTCAAGCAGATCGGCTTCACCGGCATCATCGACCTCGACCTGCGCTTCGACCGCCGCGACGGTCGATACAAACTGCTCGATTTCAATCCGCGCATGGGCGCGCAGTTCCGGCTCTTCGAGAACGAGTCGGGGGTGGACGTCGTCCGCGCCATGCACCTCGACCTGACCGGCCGCGCCGTACCGGAGGGGGGACAGCGCGCCGGCCACCGCTACATCGTGGAGAACATCGACCTGCCCGCGCTGCTCGCCTACCGCCGCAGCGGCTACACGACGCCGCACGCGCCGCCCCGTGCGAGCAGTACGGAGCTCGCCTGGCTGGCGGGCGACGATCTGCGGCCGTTCTTCACGATGCTCGCACGCTTCGTGCGGCCGGGCGCGAAGCACCTGTATCAGCTGTGGCGGACCAACCGCCGTGGCAGTACCACGAGTTCGGGCAGATAGCCCGGTTCGGCCATCACCACCACGAAGTAGGCACGTCGCGTCCTGGGGAGGGACTTCGTGATTCAACCGGTAGCAGTCATCGGCGCCGGGCCGTTCGGCTTGTCCACCGCCGCCCATCTGCGGGCGCGCGGAATCCCGGTACGCGTCTTCGGTGACCCCATGGTGAGCTGGCGCGACCACATGCCGGAGGGCATGCTCCTGAAGTCCACCCCGGCCGCCTCGAACCTCGACGCCCCCCAGCGCGGCCACACGCTGGTCGACTACTGCGACGACGCGGGCATCCCCCGGCTGGTGACGGACGAGGACATCGTCCCCGTCGAGACGTTCATCGCCTACGGTGAGTGGTTCCAGGAGAAGCTGGTGCCCGAACTCGAGCAGGTCCGGGTGGTGTCCGTGGACCGCCGGCAGGGCGGCGGCTTCGAGCTGAAGCTGGACTCGGGTGAGATGTTCGCCGCCCGGGCGGTCGTGGTCGCGACCGGTCTGTCGGGGCTCGCCCATCTGCCGTCGGAGCTGGAGGCGGCCGCGGCGGACGGAGCCACGCCCACGGGCCCGTTCTCCCACAGCTCCCAGCACCACGATCTGACCCGGTTCTCCGGCAAGGAGCTGCTGGTCATCGGGGCGGGCCAGTCCGCGCTGGAAACGGCGGCACTGGCGGCAGAGGCCGGGGCGCGGGTGCGCGTGGTCTCACGGGGCCGCGGCAGGGTCGCCTTCGGTGCCCCTCCGTGGAACCAGCCCAAGCTGCGCCCCGAATCGCCCTTCGGCCGCGCCTGGTCGCTGTGGGCGCTGACCCACTACCCGCACCTGTACCGCTTCCTGCCCGCGCAGACCCGCCACTATCTGGTCCGCCGCGTCCTCGGCCCGCTGGGTGCCTGGTGGCTGGAGGACCGGTTCGACGGCAAGGTCGAGGTGCGCGAGGTCACCCGTATCGTCGGCGCCTCCGCGCCGGACGGCAGCCCGGCACTGACGGTCCTGACCCACGGCGGCCGCACGGAGGAAATGGCCGCGGACCATGTCATCGCCGCCACCGGCTACCGCGTGGACATCGCCGCGATGGACTTCCTGGGCCATGAGCTGCGTACACAACTGGCGGTGAGCCGGGGAGCGCCGAGGCTCGGCGCGGGTTACGTGTCCTCCCTCCCCGGCCTGTACTTCACGGGCCTTACGGCGGCGGCCTCGTACGGTCCGGTGATGCGCTTCGTGTGCGGGACGGAGTTCGCGTCACCGCGGCTGGCGGGGCATCTGGCGGCGGCGCACGGCTGAACCGGGGGTCCGGAGAAGTGCGGGGGCGCGACACCATCGCCTCCCCGCCGATCCGGACGATGACCGACCCGGACCTCACACGGCGTGGACTCCACCTCCGGTGAAGTGCCGCCGGGAGACCCGGAGTCGGGTCCGCCCGCGGCAATGTCCGGTACTGCCGGTGCGACAGGGGTTCCGAGCGCGCCGAGGTGCGCACGGGATACCGGACGTCGTCCGGTCCCCGCCGGACCGCTGGTGCGTTTCCATCCGTATTCTCTGATCATGGCCGCACCCCACACGTACTCACTTGTCGCCACCGACCTGGACGGAACGCTGCTGCGTGGTGACGACACGCTCTCCGACCGGTCAAGGACCGCTCTGGCGCGGGCCGCTGCGGGCGGCGCACAGCACCTCGTGGTGACGGGTCGCCCGGCGCCGAGGGTCCGGCCGCTGCTTGAGGACCTCGGCAACAAGGGGCTCGCGGTGTGCGGACAGGGCGCGCAGGTGTACGACGCCGGCGCGGACCGGTTGCTGTTCTCGGTGACGCTGGACCGGGAGTTGGCCGAGACCGCGATCGGAAAGATCGAGGCCGAGGTGGGGCAGGTGTACGCGGCCGTCGACCAGGACGGGGTGGACGGGCTCACGCTCATCGAGCCCGGCTATCTGATGCCGCACCCCACGCTTCCCGCGGTGCGGGTCGAGCGACGCGACGACCTGTGGTGCGAGCCCATCAGCAAGGTGCTGCTGCGCCATCACGCCCTCTCCGACGACGAGTTGGCGACGGTGGCCCGAGGCGCCGTGGGATCCCTGGCGACGGTCACCATGTCGGGCCCCGGCACCGTCGAACTCCAGCCATGCGGTGTCACCAAGGCGACGGGTCTCGCGCTGGCCGCCGGCTTCCTCGGCCTGAGCCCCTCGGGGACCATCGCGTTCGGCGACATGCCCAACGACATCCCCATGTTCGAGTGGGCGGCGCACGGCGTCGCCATGGCCAACGCCCACCCCGAACTGAAGTCGGTCGCCGACGAGATCACCACGTCGAACGAGGACGACGGCATCGCCGTCGTCCTCGAGCGACTGTTCCCTGCCGGCGGATCTCAGTACGCGCTGTAGACGTTGTCGATCGAGCCGTACCGGTGGGCGGCGTAGTTGCATGCGGCCGTGATGTTCGCGACCGGGTCGTACGGGTCGAACGCCGTACCCGGCACGTGGTACGTCCGGAAGGTCGGGTCGATGACCTGCAGGAGTCCCTTGGACGGTATGCCCATACGGGCGTTGGAGTCCCAGAGGTTGATGGCGCGCGGGTTGCCCGACGACTCGCGCATCACATTGCGGTAGATGCCGTTGTACGTGCCGGGGATTCCGTGCTTGGCCATGATCGCCAGGGACTGGCGGATCCAGCTGTCCAGGGAGCCGGCGCGGGACGCGGCACTGGTGACCTTCGCGGGCGCGGCCGGGGTGGCGGCGGAAGCGTAGGTCGCACCCATGATGGGGAGGGCGAGAACGGCTGCTCCAGTCCCCGCGACTGCGAGGGCGCGGGCGACGCGGGCGGCCTTGGAGTTGCGATTCCGACGGCGTGCGGGCAGGGCGAAAGCGGACACGGTGCATTCCTCTCCGACGCCTGCGAGGTGAGCTGTCGGGTTCGGGCGGGGAGGTGCCCGGCCGTGTCCTCGCTGCCGAGGCTCGGCTTCACCCCAAGCCGTTCCGGTGCGATGTCCGGTTCGGCGACTTACCTGGTTCCCCCGCTCCTGCCGTGAGGGGTCGAAGTCTTCTCGAGCGGTGGCAGGATTCGGCGTTCCGCTCGGGTCGAATGGAAGGTATGCGACCGCACATGTCGGGAACAAGCCCGAAATTCACTCTCGGGCCCAATTGGCCCTGATCATCGGGAATAGGCGAGACGATCCATTTTGTTGGTATGGGTTCAACTTGCCTATCGCAAGGGGCGTGTTGGTGATTGCGCCCGGAAGATTCACATCAGGGGCAAGTGACCCATTTCACTTCGACCCACGCAGGATGTAACAGGTCGATATAGGGCGTATGGCCCAATTCGGACAAAAGGCTCGGACTTCATCGGCTCGGCGGGGTCGACGGCTCAAAATTAGGGCATTTCATCCCAAAGGGGATGAGGTGTGATCGGACGCCGGCACTAGCCCGCTGCGCGAGGGATCCGCTTCTCCCATGTCCGATGGAACACGACCTCATAGCCGTCCTTGCAGACGATCTCGTTCCAGGTGACGAAGTCGGCGGCGGTGCAGGTGATCTCGGAGTGCGTCTCCACCCTCGCGTCCCATCCCCTGTCCGGGCGGTGCAGCCGGACCGACCAGTCGCAGCGGGTGCGGGCGGTCGACGGACCCGCGTCCTCGACGGTGTACGCCTCCAGCGCGTCCTCGGTCACTTCGAGACCGTCGGGATACACCTGGGTGCCGTCGCGGCACGGGTCGACCACCAGGAGCCATTCACCCTTGGCCACGTCTCGCACCGACAGGCGTGCCGGGCGCGGTTCCTCGAGCATGGCGGCGGCGCTGACGCCGAGCGGCTCGGACTGCTGCGGTTCCCCGAAGACGATGTCCGGCCCCGACTCCGGTGCGCGCACGGGCAGTTCGAGCGAACTGCCCGCCGGGTACAACGTGAAGCCGGCCTCCGAACCCGGCTGCGGCCACAGCCACGGCCAGTATGCGGAGGAGACGGCGAGGCGGATGCGGTGGCCGGGACCGAAGGCGTGGCCGATGCCGTTCAGTTCGACCGCCACGTCATCGGTCGCCCCGGGGATCCAGGGGACCGCCCGGTCGGGGCCCCGGCGCGCCGACAGGTTCAGGGTGCCCCGGGTGACCAGCGTCGACGACCCGTCGGGTGCCACGTCGCACAGCCGGGCGACCACCTGGCCGTGCGGTACCGGGCAGGCGAGCCGCAGCCGCACCCGGGGCCGCCCCAGCACCCAGGTCTCCTCGGTCGCCGTGAACTCGAAGCATGCCGATCTCGCGTCCTCCTCGCGCTGATCGGGCGGCAGGTCCGCGTCGTCGCCACTCGGGACGAAGCGGCCCGCGTCGAGGCCGGTGTGCATCGGCGACCGTACGAGCACCGGCGTGCCCTGGAGCGCGTACGAGACCCGGCTGACGTTCGGCGACGGCCAGGACGGCTCGGCGACCCAACGGCCCGGCAGCACGTCGTACTTCGTCGCCGGAGGATGCGGGTCCTTGACGTAGGCCCGCAGCAGCGGCTCCGCCATGATCCCCGTGTCCTCGCCCTTGAGCCAGTGGTCCCACCAGCGCAGGGTCTCCTGCAGGAAGCCGATCGCCGGTCCCGGCAGGCCGTGGTCCGGGTACTGGTGCGACCACGGCCCGATCAGGCCGCGGACGCGATCGGCCGGGAGATGCTCCAGGAGCCCGAGCACGGCGTCCCGGTACGGGTCGTACCAGCCGCTCACAGCGAGCACGGCAGCCTGGAGCCCGTCGTGGTCCTCGCGGGCGTCGTCGGGCCGCCGGTGGTCCTCCCACGCCGCCTGTGCCGGCCAGGAGTGCACGAGCGGGTCCAGCGCCTGAAGGCGCCTGGCCCAGACGTCCCGCCACACCGTGCCCACGTATGCCGGGTCCGGCGGACGGGCCGCGAGGGCGAGCAACGCCGCCGACCGGGCGGGCAGGCCCGCCGCGAGAGCCGACCCCCCCACGTCGTGCACGTCGTTGCCGGGACGGTCGTCCGTGGGGCACACCGCGACGACCGCCTTCAGCGGGGCTGGCGCGAGGGCCGCGATCCGGAGGGAGGCGAAGGCGCCCCGCCCGATGCCGAACACGCCCACACCGCCGTCGCACCAGGGCTGTGCGGCCAGCCAGTCGAGGACCTCGACTCCGTCGGACAGCGTGACGGCGGAATGCGCAGCGGTCGGCGTGCCGTCCGAGTTGCCGTGCCCGCGTGCGTCCACGCGCACGGAGACATAGCCGTGGCCCGCGTACCAGGGGTGCCGCTGCCGGTCGCGGGCCGCGGTCGAGTCGGTGAGCCGGCAGGGGCGGTACTCGAGGAGGGCGGGGACGGGCTCCCCGGTCCGCGGGCGCCATGCGCGCGCGTACAGACGGGTACCGTCCCGGAGCGGGATCCAGAAGTCGTCGTGAGTCGTTTCGTGAGGGAAGGACGTACGGGTGTGCATGCGCATGGCCTCGGACTCCTCGACGACGTCGGCAGCGGACCGGTCCGTCGTGGCGGTTACGGGGACGTGAGGAGAGGCACCCGCGTGACTGCGCCCGGCCGGGTGAGAGGGACGGCGGCGCAGGAGACGGGGCGTCGGGTCCCGATGGGAAGCGTCCGGCGGGGTACACGAGAGGAAGTGGGGGCCGGTACCGGCTGCGAGAGGTGCTTTTCCCTTATGTGATGAATGACTGTTCGTATCGCCTGATCAAGAACATACCGTTCGCCATCCGATACCGCCCGCCCTGGAACTGTGGGCGCTCGCGGTGATCGAAACGTGACCGGATACGCTGACTTGAGTGATGGCAACGACAGATCGACAAACTCGATGAGTCACGTCGACAGACAACGTCATCGACGAAGTGACCGTCCTTGAGACCGACCGTGTGACCGTCAGCAGACGTCGCAGACAGGAGACCCCACGTGACCGTCGTCGGGCCGTTCGGGCTGAGCGTGCGGGACCAGGCTCTGGAAGCCGATGTCCAGGCCGGATTGGCCGCTGTCGAGGAGGGGCTGCTCGACGCCACCAAGAGCGAGGTGCCCTTCATCACGAAGGCGGCCCAGCATCTCGTCCACGCAGGCGGGAAGCGGTTCAGGCCGTTGCTCGTGATGCTTTCGGCGCAGTTCGGCGATCCGTACGCACCCGGGGTCGTGCCCTCGGCCGTGGTCGTGGAACTGACCCATCTCGCCACGCTTTACCACGACGACGTGATGGACGAGGCCGAGGTGCGGCGCGGGGTGGACAGTGCCAACAGCCGCTGGGGCAACTCGGTCGCGGTCCTCACCGGTGACTTCCTCTTCGCGAGGGCGTCGCACATCCTGGCCGATCTCGGCCCGGAGGCGGTCCGCATCCAGGCGGAGGCCTTCGAGCGTCTGGTCACCGGTCAGATCCTGGAGACGGCGGGCCCCCGGGACGGCCGCGACCCGGTGGAGCACTACCTCGACGTCCTCGGCGGCAAGACGGGGTCACTGGTGGCGGTGGCCTGCCGGTTCGGGGCGATGATGTCGGGCGCCGACGAGACGGTCGTGGACGTGCTGACGCAGTACGGCGAGCGGCTCGGTGTGGCGTTCCAGCTGGCCGACGACGTGCTGGACATCGCCTCCGACTCGCACGAGTCCGGGAAGACGCCCGGGACGGACCTGCGCGAGGGCGTCCCCACCCTTCCGGTGCTGCGCCTGCGCGAGCGTATGGAGCGCCTGGGTCTGCCCGAGGACATCACCCTGTGCGAGCTGCTGGACTCGGACCTCACGGACGACGCCCGCCACGCGGAGGCCCTCGCCCGTCTCCGTGTCCACCCGGCCCTGGAGCAGGCCCGCCGCGACACGGTCCGCTTTGCGGAGGACGCGCGCTCGGCTCTGGCCCCGCTGCCGGAGTGCGGTGCGAAGGCGGCCCTGACCGAGCTGTGCGACGCGGTGGTGCACCGTGCGGGCTGACAGGCCCGAACCGTCCCGGCGTCCCGTGACACGCCAGGCACATTCGTGACCGTCGTGGGCGTCCCCTACCAGGCCGACTACGTCTTCGTGCAGCACTGATCCACGGATTCGGCAACTCGAGGATCCCGGACCGCGGTGCCTCGTCCGACCCTTACGGGTCGGGGGAGGCAACGCCCCGGCATGTCATACCGCAGGATTACGCGGACTTGAGTCCGCGGGCTGACGCTTCTCTCCGGCCGATTTGGTCAGATGGGAGACACCACCTCACAGAAGTTCGGGTGACAATGGCGGCATAGGGGTGGTGGCGTCTCCCCCGCTCGGGGGAAGTCGAGAGCTCGGGCGGAGAGTGCTCGGACGGTTGAGGGCCGCCGACGACGGAGGTTAGGCAGACATGGCACCGTACGAATCCGACGACAGCGCACCCGCCGGGGAGGTCGAGGACGTTCGCGACGGGCGGCGCACGGCCGCGCGGTACGCGGTCCCCGTGGCGGTGGTGGGCGTGGCGGCGGCGACCATCGGGCTCGTCCCGGCGTTCGCCGGCTCCGGCGACCCGGACCTGCCGAAGATCAGCGCCCAGCAGCTCATCGAGAAGATCGCCAAGTCGGACGTCCAGCAGATGTCCGGCACGGTGAAGATCAGCACGGACCTCGGCCTGCCGAACCTGGGCGGCCTGCAGGACAGCCTCGCCTCGGGGGCGCTCTCCCAGGGCGCGAAGGGCAGGGACGGCTCGTCGGCCGCCGATCCGAGCTCCAAGCTGCTCGAACTGGCCTCCGGTACGCACACCCTGCGCGTCGCGGCCGACGGCCAGGACAAGCAGAAGCTCTCGCTCATCGAGAAGGCCGCCGAGTACAGCGTCATCCGTAACGGGGACGACGTCTGGGCCTACGACAGCGCCTCCAACCAGGCGTACCACGCGACCGGTGCGGGCGATCGCCACGGCGTCACGGCGGCTCCCGAGGACGTGCCGGCCACGCCGAAGGCCCTCGCCGAGGAGGCCCTGAAGGCCAGCGACAAGACCACCTCGGTGACGGTCGACGGCACGGCCCAGGTCGCGGGCCGGGACGCCTACAAGCTGCTCATCAGGCCGAAGCAGTCGGGCACCACGGTCGGTGCGATCAGCATCGCGGTGGACGCCAAGACCGGGATGCCGCTGAAGTTCACGCTGACCCCGGCGTCGGGCGGCGCGGCCGTCGTGGACGCGGGCTTCACGGAGGTCTCGTTCGCCAAGCCCGCCGCATCGGCCTTCGACTTCACGCCCCCCAAGGGCACGAAGGTCACCGAGGGCGACGACCTGAAGGCGCCCGAAGGGAAGACGCAGCCCAAGGGCATGGAGAAGGCCCTGCCCAGGGGGACGGAGAAGGGAGCCGAGGGCGTCGAGCCGAAGACGATCGGTGAGGGCTGGAACGCGATCGTCGTGTTCGACACCGGCAGCAAGGGTGGGGTGCCCTCGGGCGCGTCGTCCGACGGCAGCGCGGCCTCCGGATTCCTGGGCTCCCTCGGCGACCAGGTGAAGGGCAAGTTCGGCTCGGGCACGGTCTTCTCGACCCGCCTGGTCAACGCCCTGATGACGGACGACGGCAAGGTCTACGCCGGCGCGGTGACCAAGGACGCGCTGGTGAAGGCGGCGGACGCCGGCAAGTAGACCCCTGCTGACGGCACGAACAGGAGAGCCCATGGAGGAGCTGCCCGCCGCGGATGCGGATGCGGATGCGGATGCGGAAGTGGCGCCGGGCACCCCGGTCATCGCCACCCGCGCCCTCACCAAGCGTTACCGCGGCGGGCAGCTCGCCGTCGACGGGCTCGATCTGACCGTCCCGGCGGGCAGCGTCTTCGGCTTCCTCGGACCGAACGGCTCCGGCAAGACCACCACCATCCGCATGCTGATGGGCCTGATCGAGCCCACCTCCGGCACGGCGCGCGTCCTCGGACGGCCCATGCCGCGGGCCGTACGCGCCGTGCTCCCGCACGTCGGCGCCCTCATCGAGGGCCCGGCCCTGTACGGCTTTCTCTCCGGCCGCGACAACCTCCTGCGCCTCGACGCCGCCGACCCCACCGCCGACCCGCGCACCCGGCGTGCGCGGGTCGACGCCGCGCTGGACCGGGTCGGGCTCACGGCGGCGGGCGGCAAGAAGGCGAAGGCGTACTCCTTGGGCATGAAGCAGCGCTTGGGACTGGCGGCCGCGCTGCTCCAGCCCCGCAGGCTCCTCGTCCTGGACGAGCCGACCAACGGCCTCGACCCGCAGGGCATGCGTGAGATCCGCTCCCTGGTGCGCGAGCTGGCGTCCGACGGTACGACCGTCTTCCTCTCCTCCCATCTGCTCGACGAGATCGAGCAGGTCTGCACGCACGCCGCGGTGATGGCCAGGGGCCGGCTGATCACGCAGGGCGCGGTGGCGGACCTGGCCGCCGGAGCGCGCGGACGTCTCGTCGTGACGACCCCGGACGTGACCGACGCCGCCCGCGTGCTGAAGGAACAGGGCGTGGCCGACGTGGTGGTGGACGAGGGCAGGGTGACGGGCGAGCCTCCGGACCGCGAACTGGGCGAGGTGAACGCCGCGTTGGTCGCCGCCGGAGTCCGTGTCCGTGGCTTCGGAGTGGAACGGGCCTCCCTGGAGGACGCGTTCGTGGCGCTGACGGGAGAGGGCTTCGATGTCGCAGAGTGAGCAGGTCGCGGTGGTTCCGGCCCCGGGTTCTCGGCGGCCGAGTCCGTTGTGGACCTTCGGCCTGCTGCGCAGCGAGCTGCTGACCACCTTCCGGCGCTGGCGCACGCTGGCTCTGCTCGCCGTGCTGGCCGGTGTGCCGATCCTGGTCGGGATCGCCGTCAGGATCGAGACGAGCGACGGCTCCGGCGTCGGCGGGCACGGTGGTGAGGGCGGCCCGGCGTTCATCACGCAGATCACCAACAACGGCCTGTTCCTGGTCTTCACCGCGCTCGCAGCCACTCTGCCGTTCTTCCTGCCGATGGCGGTCGGTGTGGTCGCGGGCGACGCGATCGCGGGTGAGGCGAACTCCGGGACGCTGCGCTACCTCCTGGTCGCGCCCGCCGGCCGTACCCGCCTCCTGCTCACCAAATACGTGACCACGATGGCCTTCTGTCTCGTCGCCACTCTTGTCGTCGCGGTCTCGGCGCTCGCGATGGGCGCCCTGCTCTTCCCGCTGGGCGACCTGACGACGATCTCGGGCACCCGCATCGGCTTCGCCGACGGTCTGGTCCGGGCTCTGCTGATCGCGCTGGTCGTCGCCGTGTCGCTGATGGGCGTGGCGGCGCTGGGCCTGTTCGTCTCGACCCTCACCAACAGCGGCATCGCGGCGATGGCGACGACGGTCGGCCTGCTGATCACGGTCCAGATCCTCGACCAGATACCCCAGTTGCACGCGCTGCAGCCGTACCTCTTCTCGCACTACTGGCTGTCCTTCGCGGATCTGATGCGCGACCCGGTCTACTGGGACGACCTGATGCGCAATCTGGGCCTGCAGGCCCTGTACGCGGTGGTCTTCGGCTCGGCGGCCTGGGCGCGCTTCACCACCAAGGACATCACCACGTAGGGCACACACGAGCGCTGTCCCGTACGGGAAGCGGGCGAGCGGCGCGTCCTGCGCGAAGAACGTCCCGGCGCGGTCCAGGGCCTCGATGTTCCTCAGCACGTCGCCGGGCCTGCTACCGCTGCCGAGCAGGGCGCCGCCGAAACGCAGACCCCTATGGACGGCCGTGTTGCCGAGCGTGCCGACGAGGGGGTCGGCGACCTGCTGCTAAGTGTCCATCGTGAGGTCGAGCAGGAGGGCCATCACCCCCACCAGGGTGGCGCTGCTGACGATCTCCCCCCGGTTGATCATGGCGCGTAGCTCCGGCATCGCGATCCACTCCAGACGGTCCGACTCGTTGCGCTCGACCGGTTCGCCGACGTACGCGGCGTCGTCCGTGCGGAAGACGAAGTGCCGGGAGTCGGTGATGCCGGCCGCGGGCTCCGCGCGCACGAGCGGCCTGAGCGAGCCCGCGCGCCAGCCCGTCTCCTCCTCCAGTTCGCGCCCGGCCGCCGCGGCGGGCTCCTCGCCGTCCTCGACGAGTCCCATGGGCAGCTCCCAGGCCCACGTGCCGGTGACGAAACGGTGGCGCCACATCATCAGCACGCGCCGCTCACCGTCGACAGCCGCGGTGACGGCCACGTCCCGCAGCCGGACGACGTGGTACTCGCAGCGTTCTCCGTCGGGCCGCTCGACGTCCAGCGCACGCAGCCGCACCCAGGGCGTGTCGTACAGCGGGCGCTCCCCGTGGACGGCCCAGCGCATGCTCAACGCTCCCGCCCGCCGCCGGAGTGTGCGAACGCGCCGGTCAGCCGGGCGAGTCGCTCGCACCCGCGGGGCGGCCGTCCTTCCAGATCACCGGTGCGCCAGGAGGGTACCCACGGCACCCGGTAGACGTCGATCAAGGACTCCGTCACCGAGATGTGCTGGGCGAGCCGGCGAGGCAGCCGGCCGGGCGCGTCCGCGACCAGCACGACGGCGTCGAGGTCGAGGCCGGGCGGCGCATCGCCGCGCCGGAAGACGTCGAGGAAGCCGAGTGCGGCCCGCAGGCCGGTGGCATGGGTGCGCGCGACCAGGAGCACCGAGGACGGTTCGCCCCGCTCCGGGCGCGGCCAGTCGCGGCCCGCGTCGAAACCGCCGAAGACGGTGGCCAGGGTGGACGTGCCGGCGCCGCCGTGGGTGCCCAACCACGCGAACTTCCGTCGGCTCGCGACGCCTTGGGCGGTCTCCGGCCACGGCCCGGTGTCGGCCGCCGGCCCGCGAAGCCAGATCCCGGGCCCACCGGGCCCCTGTGGTGCGATCCCCTGCATCGCCACTCTCCTCGTTCGCTCGCCGCACCTCGATCTTCACGTTCGGCACGTGCGTCCGGTATCGGGGCGCCGGTTCCTGGGACGAGCTTGTGACGCTGCGGTGACGCACGAGGGGGGACGGGAGCGGCAGACTCGGGTGCGTACGTACGTCTCCGTACGCATGTCCGGAGCCGGAGGCCTGGGGGGAGATGATGTCGAACGGGGCCGAGAGCGCCGTGAAGAGGGCCGTGCCGGGCCGAACCGGCCTCCGGGGCGGGCCGGTTGACGCAGCGCCGGGGGCCGGTCGGGCGGAGGCGCCGGTCGGGACGTCGCGGTGACGCGGGTCGCCGGAGCCGCGGGGGCGGGGGCCCACGGCGTCCCCCGTGCGACGGCCGGTCCGCGTACGCTGGGCGCCTGCGCGTGCTTCGCGGGGGACGCGGCGACCTCTTCTTCCTCCGCTTCCGCCACCCTTTCCTCCACCGACCGACCCGAGTGAGGGAATGATGTCTCGACTCAGCCGCGATCAGCAGCGGGGGCGCCCCGCCGCGGGGGCCGTGTCCGCGGGGAGTGCCGGGGCCGGGGCGGCGCCGATCGAGGTCCATGTGCCGGCGGCGCCCGGCGCGGGGGCGACCGTGGGCGGGATGCCGGTGGCCGTGGGACCGGACGAGGAGGCCCAGGAGGCCGTTCTGGACCACCTCCACCGTCTCGCCCTCGCCAGTGGCCGCCCCGTCCTCGCGACGGTCCACGACGAACGGATCGGCTTCGTCGTCCCGATCCGGGTGTACGTGGACGGCTCGAGCGAGTACGCGGGGGAGCCGGTGCAGGTGGGTGCACCCAGGACGGCGGATGCGCCGGAGGCGCCGCGCCGTGACGAGGCCACGCATGCCCGGCGACCGGCAAACGCTCAGGAGCCTGCGCCGGATACGTCGGCCACGGCGTTCCCCCCGAGGGCGGTACGGGAGCCGGACGGGCTGTCGGCACCACCCCCTCCGGCGCAGGTTCTTGATGCGGCGGAATCCCGCCCCACACCACCGGCGACCGCGCCGAGCGCCCAGCCGCCCGGCGTCGGGTCCCGCACCTCCGCTCCGGGCGCCGTACCGGAGCGGTCGGTTGCGCGTCTCGCAGGGTCCTCCACCGCGCCGTCGGCCCGACCGGCCGCCTCGGCACCGCGCACCACCCTGCCGGCGGCCCGGACTCCCGCGCCCGCGTCGCCCGTTCGGCACCCGCCCGCTCCGGCTCCCTCGTCAGCGCCCGCCGCCGGCCCGGGTCCTGCCCCGGTCCCGCCGTCGGTTCCGCAGGTCGCCGGTCCCGTGGCTCACGACCGTCCGGCATCGGCGCCGGCTGCGTCGTCGGTTCAGCCGTCGCCATCCGCACCCGTGCCGGGGGCCGCCCCACCCTCGTCCGCCGGTCCCGCTCCCCGGCCGGAGTCCCCCGAGGCCGGCCGGGAGGTCGCCCAGGCGCGACCGGGAGGCACCGTCTCCACTTTCGTGCTGCGGAGCGTGCCCGATGACGCCGCGTTGATCAGTGTGACGTCCGGGCCGGCGCAGGTGCTGCCCGCCGCGGGCGACGGCCGTGGCCTGCCGTCGCCGTCCGGCCGGACGCCGCTGCCCGCGCCGCAGGCCCCCGGCACCGTCACCGCGCCGACGGGAGTGTTCGGCCCGCCACCGGTGGTCGCCGCCGGGCCTGTCGCGCCGACCGAACCGCAATCCACTCCTGCCCCGCAGCCCCCGATGCCGCTCTCTCGGCGCGCAGCGGCGAGCACGCCCCCGCCGTCTCCCGCCACGGCGCCCGCGCCCGCCTGGCCCGCCCCTGCCCCCTCGTCCGTCGAGACCCCCGAAGTGCTCGCGCCTCCCGCCACGGACGCGGATTGCGAACCGGCCCCCTACGCCGCTCCCGACTGGAAGCCCACCGCGCCCCCGAAAACCGTGTCGGTCGCCGAGGTCGAGGAGGAGGCCAAGGAGCCACCCGTGCGGGAGTTCGACTCCATGGCCGAGGCGGTGCTCGCCCCCGACTCCGGGGCCGTGCCGCCCGGAGACGCGGGCGGGCCGATCGCTGAGCCCATGGCCCGGATCAACGCCGCGGTGAAGCAGGGCCGTATCGAGGAGGCCGCCGCTCTGGCCGAGCGGACGGTCAACGAGGCCTCCGCGAGTCTCGGCGCACACCATCCCGACGTACTGCGACTGCGCGAACTCACCGCCTACATCGCCTACCTGGCCGCAGACGCCCTGCGCTCCTTCCACCTGTCGCTCGACCTGGCCCGGCTCCGCCACCGGATGGGCGACTCACGGGGCGCGTACGGGAACGTGCAGAGCGCGGCCGCCGCCTGGCGTGCCGTCCGCGACCCGGTCCAGGGGCTGCACCTCGGCCGAGACCTGATCGCCGTGTGGAGCGAACTCGCCGCCTCCGGGGGCCCCGCGGCCGACGACCTCGACCAGCTCGAACGGGCCCGCGGCCGCATGGGGCGCCTCGCCGAACGCGCCCGTGTCGCCGCCGACGGCGAACCGCCCCGCCCCCAGTGAGCCGAAGGGGCCAGGGCCGCTGACGCCCTGGCCCCTGCGCGCCGACGGGACGCCCGCGGTCTACGGCCTGGCGTCCACCGGCTGATCGGAACCCGCCACCACGTCGTCCGCCCTCCGCGCCGGGCTCACCGTCCCGGTGGCCACGACGGCACCGGATGCGCCGATACCGTTCCTGAGCGCGCGGGCCGTCCGATGGGCCGTGCGCAGCGCGTCCCCGGTCAGCAGCGCCAGGGCGATCCATACCAGCGCGAAGCCGGCCCAGCGCTCGGGCGGCATCGCCTCGTGGAAGTAGAGGATGCCCAGCAGGAACTGGAAGACCGGCGCCAGATACTGCAGCAGCCCCAGCGTGGACAGCGGCACGCGGATCGCGGCGGCGCCGAAGCAGACGAGGGGCAGCGCTGTGACGACACCGGTCGCGGCGAGCAGTGCCGCGTGTCCGGGGCCGTGGGCGGCGAACGTCGATCCACCGTGCGACGAGAGCCAGAGCAGATACGCCAGCGCGGGCACGAACTGCACGGCGGTCTCCGCCGCCAGCGACTCGATGCCGCCCAGGCCGACCTTCTTCTTCACCAGGCCGTACGTGGCGAAGGAGAAGGCGAGACACAGCGAGATCCACGGCGGGCGGCCGTAGCCGATCGCCAGGACGACGACGGCGGCGAAGCCGACCCCGACCGCCGCCCACTGGACGGGCCGAAGCCGCTCCTTCAGGATCAGCACGCCCATGGCGATGGTGACGAGCGGGTTGATGAAGTAGCCGAGCGAGGCCTCCACCACATGGCCGCTGTTGACGGCCCAGATGTAGACGCCCCAGTTCACGGTGATGAGCGCCGCGGCGATCGTGACCAGCCCCAGCCTGCGCGGCTGCCGCAGCAGCTCGCCCGCCCAGGCCCAGCGCCGCATCACCAGGAGTGCGGCGATCACGATGACGAGGGACCAGACCATCCGGTGGGCGAGGATCTCCATCGCTCCGGCGGGCTTCAGCAGCGGCCAGAAGAGGGGGACGAGCCCCCACATCCCATACGCCGCGAAGCCGTTCAGCAGACCTGTCCGCCGCTCGATCTTCGACTTCTCGGCCACGGGCCCCTCCTTCTCGCGCGATTGTTCCCGTGCGGCATCCACGAAGGTAGCGCGAGCGCCCCCGCCTGTCATGTGCGTATCGCTATACGGTCATGACGGGCGGGGCCAGGATGCCCAGGCCCCGGGGATCAGCCCTTGAGCGCGGCGGCGATGGACGCGGAGATGGTGGTGGCCGGGCGGCCGGTCAGCCGCGACAGGTCGCCGGTGAGGACGGCCAGCTCGCCCTTCTCGATGGACGCGTCCACACCCGCGAAGACGGCGGCAAGGGGCTCCGGCAGCCCGGCGCCGGTGAGGATGCCGGTGTAGGCCTTGACGGAGACGGGGGCGTAGCTGATCTCCTTGCCGGAGTGCCTGGCCACCTCGGCCGCGAACTCGGCGAAGTCCCACGCCTCGTCCCCGCCCAGCTCGTACGTCTTGTTCTCGTGCCCCTCGCCGGTCAGCACGGCGACGGCGGCCGCGGCGTAGTCGGCGCGGGCGGCGGAGGTGAGCCGGCCCTCGCCCGCGGCGTGCACGACGGTGCCGTGCTCCAGGACGGGGGCGAGATGCTCGGTGTAGTTCTCGTTGTACCAGCCGTTGCGCAGTAGCACGTACGGCACACCGGAGGCCAGGACGGCCTCTTCGGTGGCACGGTGGTCGTCGGCGAGGGCGGCCGTCAGGCCGCCCGGCGCGCTGGTGTAGGCGAACAGCGCGACTCCGGCCTCCTTGGCGGCGTCGAGGACGACCCTGTGCTGGCCGACCCGCCCCTTGTCGAACTCGTTGCCGGAGATGAGCAGCACCTTGTCGCCGGGGGAGAAGAGGCGGTCGAAGGTCTCGGGCACGTTGTAGTCGGCGACCGCGATCCGTACGCCACGCTCCGCGAAGTCGGCGGCTTTCTGCTGGGTGCGGACGACCGCGGTGATCTGGTCGGCCGGAACCTTCTCCAGCAACTGCTCCACGGTGTGACGGCCGAGGTGTCCGGTGGCTCCGGTGACGCGCGACGGCCTGGTCCACCGTGACGCCAAGCCGGTGATCCCGCCGAGGGTCGACTACTCCCTGACCGATCTGGGGCGCGAGGCCGCCGAGCAGGTGCGCGCGCTGGCGCTGTGGACGCAGGAGCGCATGGCCGACGTCGAGGAGGCCCGCCGGGCGTACGACGAGGCCCGGGCGCTGCAGGCCCGGGCCGTGTGAACCGCGTGATGTCGTCCTAGCCGACGACGGTCCAGGTGTCGCCGCCGGCGAACAGTGCGGCGAGGTCGCCCTTGCCGTTCTGTTCGATGGCGGCGTCGAGCTGGTCGGCCATCAGGGTGTCGTAGACGGGCCGGTCGACGGAGCGGAAGACGCCGATCGGGGTGTTGTGGAGGGTGTCCGGGTCGGCCAGCCGGGACAGCGCGAACGCCGTGGTGGGGGAGGCGGCGTGGGCGTCGTGGACGACGATGTCCGCCTCGTTCTCCGCGGTGACGGTGACGACCGTGAGGTCGCCGGTACGCGGGTCCCGTACGACGCCGCGCGCGCCGCCGGGCCCGAAGCGGATCGGCTGCCCGTGCTCCAGGCGGATCACCGCTTCCTCCGCGGTCTGCTTGTCCTTCAGGGTGGCGAAGGCGCCGTCGTTGAAGATGTTGCAGTTCTGGTAGATCTCCACCAGGGCGGTGCCCGGGTGGGCGGCGGCCTGGCGTAGTACCTCGGTCAGGTGCTTGCGGTCGGAGTCGATCGTCCGGGCGACGAACGACGCCTCGGCGCCGATGGCCAGTGACACCGGGTTGAAGGGCGCGTCGAGGGAACCCATCGGCGTCGACTTGGTGATCTTGCCGACCTCGGAGGTCGGGGAGTACTGGCCCTTGGTCAGGCCGTAGATCCGGTTGTTGAACAGCAGGATCTTCAGGTTGACGTTGCGGCGCAGGGCGTGCATGAGGTGATTGCCGCCGATGGACAGCGCGTCACCGTCGCCGGTGACCACCCATACCGACAGGTCGCGGCGCGAGGTGGACAGGCCGGTCGCGATCGCGGGCGCACGGCCGTGAATGGAGTGCATGCCGTACGTGTTCATGTAGTACGGGAACCGGGAGGAGCAGCCGATGCCCGAGATGAAGACGATGTTCTCCCTGGCCAGGCCCAGCTCCGGCATGAAGCCCTGGACGGCGGCCAGGATCGCGTAGTCACCGCAGCCGGGGCACCAGCGCACTTCCTGATCGGACTTGAAGTCCTTCATGGACTGCCTGGCCACGGCCTTGGGGACGAGGGAGAGCGCCTCGATCGTGCCCGTGCCTTCCGTGGACGTCTCAGCCATCGATGGCCTCCTTGAGAGCCGTGGCAAGCTGTTCGGCCTTGAACGGCATTCCGTTGACCTGGTTGTACGAACGCGCGTCGACCAGGTACTTCGCCCGGATGAGCGTGGCGAGCTGACCGAGGTTCATCTCGGGGATCACCACCTTGTCATAACGCTTCAGGACCGAACCGAGATTCCGCGGGAAGGGGTTGAGGTGGCGCAGGTGGACCTGGGCGATCGACTCGCCGGCGGTGCGCAGCCGGCGTACCGCCGCGGTGATCGGGCCGTATGTGGAGCCCCAGCCCAGGACGAGGGTCCTGGCTCCGTGGGGGTCGTCGACCTCCACGTCGGCCACTTCGATGCCGTCGACCTTGGCCTGGCGGGTACGCACCATGAAGTCGTGGTTGGCCGGGTCGTAGGAGATGTTGCCGGTACCGTCCTGCTTCTCGATGCCGCCGATTCGGTGCTCCAGGCCCGGCGTGCCCGGGATCGCCCACGGCCGCGCCAGGGTCTGCGCATCGCGCTGGTAGGGCCAGAACACCTCGGTGCCGTCGTCCAGCGTGTGATTGGGGCCCTGGGCGAACTGCACCCGCAGGTCCGGCAGCTCCTCCAGGTCCGGGATCCGCCAGGGCTCCGAGCCGTTGGCCAGATAGCCGTCGGACAGCAGGAAGACAGGCGTGCGGTAGGTCAGGGCGATCCGGGCCGCCTCCAGGGCCGCGTCGAAGCAGTCCGCCGGGGTCCGCGGGGCGATCACCGGGACCGGCGCCTCGCCGTTGCGCCCGTACATCGCCTGCAGCAGGTCCGCCTGTTCGGTCTTGGTCGGCAGACCCGTCGACGGGCCGCCACGCTGGATGTCCACGACCAGCAGCGGCAGCTCCAGCGAGACCGCGAGCCCGACCGTCTCGCTCTTGAGAGCCACACCCGGTCCGGACGTCGTGGTCACGGCCAGGGAGCCGCCGAAGGCCGCGCCCAGCGCGGCACCGATCCCTGCGATCTCGTCCTCGGCCTGGAAGGTCCGCACCCCGAAGTTCTTGTGTCGGGACAGCTCGTGCAGGATGTCCGAGGCCGGGGTGATCGGGTACGAGCCAAGGAACAACGGCAGATCCGCCTGCCGGGAGGCCGCGATCAGACCGTAGGCCAGGGCCAGGTTCCCCGAGATGTTGCGGTACGTGCCGACCGGGAACGCCTTCGCGGCCGGTGCGACCTCGTAGGAGATCGCGAAGTCCTCGGTGGTCTCGCCGAAGTTCCATCCCGCCCGGAAGGCGGCGATGTTGGCCGCCGCGATGTCCGGCTTCTTCGCGAACTTCGACCTCAGGAAGTTCTCGGTGCCCTCGGTCGGCCGGTGGTACATCCACGACAGCAGACCCAGCGCGAACATGTTCTTGCTGCGCTCGGCCTCCTTGCGGCTGAGGTCGAACTCCTTCAGTGCCTCGACGGTCAGCGTGGTCAGGGGCACGGGGTGGACCTGATAGCCGTCCAGGGAGCCGTCCTCCAGGGGACTGGAGTCGTAGCCGACCTTCTGCATGGCCCGCTTGGTGAACTCGTCCGTGTTGACGATGATCTCCGCACCGCGCGGCAGGTCGCCGACGTTCGCCTTCAAGGCGGCCGGGTTCATCGCCACCAGCACGTTCGGCGCATCCCCGGGGGTGAGGATGTCATGGTCGGCGAAGTGCAGCTGGAACGAGGAGACACCCGGCAACGTGCCTGCGGGGGCACGGATCTCGGCGGGGAAGTTGGGCAGCGTCGACAGGTCGTTCCCGAACGACGCCGTCTCCGATGTGAAGCGGTCACCGGTGAGCTGCATCCCGTCACCGGAGTCTCCCGCGAACCGGATGATCACCCGGTCGAGCTTCCGTACGTCCTTCGCGCCCACCCGTTTGCGCTGTTCTCCTACGACGGCTTCGTCTGCCTGCTCCGCTGGACTGCTGACCTGGCTGGTCACTGAACTGGACCTCCCTCGAGGCGGCTGACCGGGAGCGGCCGGCCCCCCGGCCTTCCCAGGATCAACCCTACGTCGGTAAGGGTCGCCTTCCCTCGGTCGTTCGCATGATGGACACCATGGCGAGACGATCCGACGCCCTGACTTGTCATGATTTACTCGCCCCCCGACGATGCTTTTGAAGACGCTCCGGGTTCACCCTTTGGTTCTGGTGCTTACGGAGTACCCGACACTGCCGGCTCCCGCTCCGTGACACAGTGTCAGTCGATCAGGAGTTGAGATAGGTGAGAACGGCCAGAACACGCCGGTGATCCCCGTCACTCTGTGACAGGCCGAGCTTCAGGAAGATATTGCTGACGTGCTTCTCGACGGCTCCGTCGCTCACCACGAGCTGCCGGGCGATCGCGGAGTTCGTCCTGCCCTCGGCCATCAGTCCCAGGACCTCGCGCTCCCGCGGAGTGAGCGCGGCCAGCACGTCCTGCTTACGGCTGCGTCCGAGCAGCTGTGCGACCACCTCCGGGTCCAGCGCGGTGCCCCCCTGGGCCACCCGCACCACGGCGTCCACGAACTCGCGCACCTCGGCGACCCGGTCCTTGAGCAGATAGCCGACGCCGCGGCTGGAACCGGCCAGCAGTTCGGTGGCGTAACGCTCCTCGACATACTGGGACAGCACCAGCACGCCGAGTCCGGGGTGTGCCTTGCGGAGCTGAACCGCGGCCCGGACCCCCTCGTCCGTATGGGTCGGCGGCATCCGCACGTCGGCGACGACGACATCGGGGAGCTCCCCGCGGTTCGCCAGCTCGGTGATGGTCTTGATCAGCGCCTCGCCGTCACCGACACCGGCGACGACCTCATGCCCGCGGTCGGTCAGCAGCCGGGTCAGACCCTCTCTGAGCAGCACTGAATCCTCGGCGATGACCACCCGCACCTTGTCCTCCACGATCCTCGGCCCCCGAGCCCTTCGTCTTCGGCCGTATGCGTCCTGTGCGTCCGGCGGTGTTTTGGGCGGCCCGCGTCGTCAGGTCGCCCCCTCGGCCCCTCAGTATTGCGCCGTCCGCGCGTTCTCACCCGGCCTGTGGACAACTGACCGGCCGTGTTCCGCCCGGTGGGCCCGGGGAAGCCCGTACGGGAGAGGGGAAGACTCCGACGGGACGGGTCGCTCCGACTGCGGTGAGGGCAAGGCTCGGCCCGCGGGGACCGGCAAGGTGCCCGCGGGCCGGATGCGCACGGCGACGGCGACAAGGCTCTGCGCGGCCGCGACCAGGCGCACACGATGCGACAAGGAAGGGGCGTGTGGCGCGTCGAAGGAAGCCGTCCGGGGTGCCGAGTCGGACCGTCCGGGGAAAGGGCGGAGCCACCGAGGGTGGGAGGAGCGCCACCAGGGATGGAGGGGCCTCCCCCTGGCCTCCCCCGGAGGCAGACAATGCCGCGCCACGTCGCCCCCCGCTTCACGAACGGACCGAGGGGCGGCGCGTCAGAAGCGGTGCCCAGCCGCTGTCAGGCCGAGCGCCACGGCAATTCGGCGGTGATCCGGGTCGGACCCCCGGCCGGGGAATCCACCACCAGCACCCCGTCCACCGCATCGAGGCGGCCGGCCAGCCCGGCCAGCCCCGACCCCGCGGAGGTGTCCGCGCCCCCGACCCCGTCGTCCGCGACCTGCAGCAGCAGCCGGTCGTCCACACGCCAAACGTCCACCGTCGCGCGCGACGCCCGGGAGTGCTTGCTGACGTTCTGCAGCAGCTCCGACACCGTGAAGTAGGCGATCCCCTCGATCGCCGGCGCCGGCCGCGACGGCAGGTCCACCTCCACCTGCACCGGCACGGTGCACCGCGAGGCCACCGCCGACAGCGCCGCATCCAGCCCCCGGTCCGTCAGCACCGCCGGATGGATCCCGCGGGCGAGGTCCCGCAGCTCCTGCAGCGCGGTCTTCACCTCTCCGTGCGCCTCGTCCACCATCCGCGCCGCCGCCTGCGGATCCTCGGCGAGCTTCTCCTTCGCCAGACCCAGATCCATGGCCAGCGCCACCAGCCGGGCCTGTGCCCCGTCGTGCAGGTCCCGTTCGATGCGCCGTAGGTCCGCCGCCGCCGTGTCGACCACCACGCCGCGGTCCGATTCCAGTTCCACCACCCGGGTCGCCAGCCGTGACGGCCCGAGCAGCCCGTGCACCAGCAGCCGGTCCACGGTCGTCAGACCCCGCACGATCCAGGGCGTGGCCAGCGTGATCAGCAACCCCATCAGCGCGGTCACCGTGATCTTGAACGGGTTGTCCAGATAGACGTGGTGCGTCTCGTCACCGTAGAGCTGGAGCCCGTCCTGGCCGACGTACATCGGGAACACCCAGAACCACAGCGGATACGTCAGCAGTGCCCACCCGCACACCCAGAAGGTCACCCCCACGGTGAACGAGAACACCGCCCACGGGAACTGCAGCACCGTGTAGAGCAGGTGCCGCCACGACGTCCCGCTCCTGAGCATCGCCCCGGTCCAGGCCATGGCGCCGCGCCGCTTCGTCCGCAGTGGCTCGGGGTCGGCCACTTCGAGCCCCAGCAGCCCCCGCGCCCGGGCCCGCTCCAGCGCGCCGAACCCCCGGCATCCCGCGAGCGTCGCCGCGAACACCGGGATCCCGAGGAACGTCACCAGCAGTCCCGCCCCGAGCGAGAACATCGTGACGCTGTAGGTGAACATCATGATGCCGATCGGCAGGCTCAGCAGCAGGTAGCAGAACTCGCCCCAGCTGCGCCCCTCGATCGGCGCCCGCAGCGCGAGGGGAAGCCGGTGCGGCCGCCCCCCGGCGCCCTGCGACCCGGGGCCGCCCCACTCTCCGTACCCGTGCCCGTACTGCGTGGCCATCGGCGTCGTCCGTTCTCCTCGTCATCCACCCCTGCGCGGCAGGCCCGTTCGGCCCACCCCACGGTTCGTACCTCCACCCTGGTGTGACGGCGCCCGCCCGGCCATGGAGCGCGTCGGCGTCTTGGACCGGGGGTTTTCCCCACCCCGCACATCCGCTGCCCCCGGAAGGGTCCCGGCGCGCCGAGACGGCCGTACCCCCACGTACGACCGCCCCCGACCGCGCCCGCCGGCCCTCGTCACGTCCCCCGTCTCTTACCTCTGTCGAGCCTCGTCCCCCCGGTCCCGCCATGGCAGCTCCGCCGTGACGGCCGTCGGGCCGCCCACCGGCGAGTCGACGACGAACAGGCCGTCGACCGCACCCAGCCGCTCCGCGAGCCCCGCCATACCGGTGCCGGCGTCGAGGCGAGCACCGCCCCGGCCGTCGTCGCTCACCTGGATGAGCAGCCGTTCGTCGGCCCGCCAGACATCGATGGAGGCGGACTTCGCCCCGCTGTGCTTGCTGATGTTCTGCAGCAGCTCGGAGACCGTGAAGTAGGCGATGCCCTCGATCGCCGCGGCCGGCCTCGTCTCCAGATCCACCGTCACCTTCACCGGCACGGTGCAGCGCGTGGCGACCGCCGACAGCGCCGCGTCCAGGCCGCGGTCGGTGAGAACCGCCGGATGGATACCGCGGGCGAGGTCCCGCAGCTCCTGCAGCGCCAGCTTCACCTCGCCGTGCGCCTCCTCGACCATCGCCGCCGCCGAGTCCGGGTCCTCCAGAAGCTTCTCCTTGGCCAGACCGAGTCCCATCGCCAGGTTCACGAGCCGGGCCTGTGCCCCGTCGTGCAGATCGCGCTCGATGCGCCGCAGATCCGCCGCCGCGGTGTCGACGACCACCCCGCGGTCGGATTCCAGTTCCGCGATGCGCCGTTCCAGTTCGTCCGAGGGGGACAGCAGTGCGCGCACCATCGCACGGTCCACGTTCGTCAGCCCGCGGGCGATGAACGGCAGGACCGGCCACAGGACGAACAGCGACACGAACGTCACCGTGAAGGTCGCGATCCCCCAGGGCAGCCGGATGAACTCGTACAGGACCGTCCGCCAGCCCACCGGGTCCTTCAACGCCATCCACATCCGCTGGAGTGCCCCGCCGCCCTTGCGCAACGGCAGTGGAGTCGGCTCCTCCACACGGACCCCGAGCAGCGCCCTGGCCCGCGCCCGCTCCAGTTTGCCCAGCTGCCGTGCGCCCAGCAGTCCGGCGGCCAGGAGCGGCAGGCCGATCACGGTCGCCGTCAGCCCCGCTCCCATGGACAGCAGCGTCACGACGTAGGTGAAGCCCACCAGCGACGCCGGCAGATTCGCCAGCAGATGCGCGATCTCCCGCCAGGTGTGGCCGCCCAGGGCCAGACGCGGGGGCGGCGGCCGTTCGCCGTCCGGGACGGCGGAAGGGGGCGGCGGGCGCCTGCCGTGCGGGGCGCCGGAGCTCGTGATGCGTTCGGTCATATCTTCCGGCCTCGTTCGGTCATGTCCGCCAGCCTGCCAACCCGGCCCGCCACAGCACCATGAGGCGGACCGCCGAGGTCCACTGGGGCAAACCCCACCTCCGGGGATCCCGTGGAGGCGTGAGCGGAGCCGTATCGGGGGTACCGGGGGGACGGGATCGAAGCCGTGAGCGGAGCACCGGCGCATCTCAGGGCGCGACGGGCTGCTTACCCTTTCTTTAGCAGGGCCTAGACTCCCGTGCGTACAGATCGTCGAACACACGGTTCATCAGGGTCACGAGGTCAGGGAGTGAGGGGCTGACGTGCCGGATCCGACCGCCGTCGCTGCCGTGGCGGAGACCGGGAGCGTAGGGACAGCCGTGGACACCGGAAACATCGTCGCGGCGGACTACTTCCAGTCCTACTCCGTCGTCGGACTGCTCGCCGTCCTCGGCGTGTTGTTCGTCGCCGTCGCCTTCGGCGCGGGTCGCCTGCTGCGGCCCATCGTGCCCACACCCGAGAAGCTCCTGACGTACGAGTGCGGCGTCGATCCCGTCGGCGAGGGCTGGGCCCACACCCAGGTCCGTTACTACGTCTACGCGTTCCTGTACGTGATCTTCGCGGTCGATTCGATCTTTCTGTTCCCCTGGGCGACGGTCTTCGCCGCCCCCGGCTACGGCGGGACGACGCTCGTGGAGATGTTCATCTTCCTCGGCTTCCTGGCCGTGGGACTGCTGTACGCATACAAGAAGGGCGTCCTGGCATGGACGTGAACCCCTCGACCCCCTCGGTCCCGGAGCCGGTGCTGCTGCCGGAGCCCGGGGTTCCCTCCGCCGAAGACAGAGGGAGGCTCGGCGCGCTCTCCCGGCTCGCCCCGGAGCCGATGAAGGTGATCCTCAACTGGGGCCGCCGCTACTCGCTGTGGGTCTTCAACTTCGGTCTCGCCTGCTGCGCGATCGAGTTCATCGCCGCGTCGATGGCTCGTCACGACTTCATCCGCCTGGGAGTGATTCCGTTCGCTCCCGGCCCCCGTCAAGCGGACCTGATGGTGGTGTCCGGCACGGTCACGGACAAGATGGCCCCGGCCGTCAAACGCCTGTACGAGCAGATGCCCGAACCGAAGTACGTCATCTCCTTCGGTGCCTGCTCGAACTGCGGCGGCCCGTACTGGGACTCGTACTCCGTCACGAAGGGCGTCGACCAGATCATCCCGGTGGACGTGTACGTCCCCGGCTGCCCGCCGCGCCCCGAGGCGCTGCTCCAGGGCATCCTCAAACTCCAGGAGAAGATCGCGCGCGAGTCGCTGGGGGAGCGGTACGGCTCGACGCGGCCGTCCACCGCGGCCCTGCAGAGCGGCCTGGTCGAGCCGCCGTCCCCGGCGACGGTTCCGGGCGCGTCACCTGCCACGGCCGCGGGCGAGGGGCCGGGCTCGGAGGTGGCCCGATGACCGGGGCCGGCTGGCTGCCCGCGCCCATCGAGGACATCTTCGGTCCCGAGGCCACGGCCGAGGAGTCGTACGACGTCCTGACGGTCGACGTACCCGCGACGGGCTGGATCGCGGCGCTGCGGGTCGCCCGCGACGACCTGGGCTGCACGTTCTTCGACTGGCTCAGCGCGGTCGACGAGCCGGACACGGGCATGCGCGTCTCGGCCCATGTCGTGGCCCTGTCCCCGGTCCGCCGTCTCCTTCTGCGTACGACCGTCCCCCACGACGCCCCCGTCCTGCCCTCCGCCGTGGACGTCTACGCGGGCGCCGCCTGGCACGAACGCGAGACCCACGAAATGTTCGGCGTCACCTTCGAGGGCCACCCGGCGCTGGACCACCTGCTCCTGCCCGACGGTTTCGAGGGGCACCCGTTGCGCAAGGACTTCGTCCTGGCGGCCCGGGTCGCCAAGGCCTGGCCCGGGGCGAAGGAACCGGGCGAGTCGGATCACGGCGGCCCCAAGCGCCGCCAGATGCTGCCCCCGGGCGTGCCCGACCCGAACGAGTGGGGGCCGCTCAAGGGACAGCTCCCCCCGGCTCCCGCCCGCACGGCCCGAGCCGCCGGACGCCCAGCCGGCGACCGCCCCGCCCGTCGCACGCGCACCGCGGCGGAGGGCTCCGCGACCCAGGCCCCGGCCGCGAGCGAGACCACGCAGACCCCGACTCCGCCTCGTCGGGTGCGGAGCGCCTCGGAGGGTTCGGCTTCACAGCGTGCGGCGGAGGCGGGCGCCGGGCAGGCAGCTGCTCCCGCCGGGCCGGCGGCCGGTCCCCGTCGTACGCGCAGCGCGTCCGGAGGATCCGCCTCGCAACGTGCGGCCGCCTCCGAAGCCCAGGGCCAGGGTCCGGTGACCGAACCGCCCGCCGCACCGCGCAGCTCGGACGCTCCCTGGCACCACGCCCGCCCGGCCTTCGACGAGTCCGAGCCCACCCCCTCGCCGGAACGTCAAAGCAAGGCGGACACCGAGGACACGGCCGAAGGCAAGGCTGCGGCTGGAACCGCAGCCGAAGCCGGCGCCGTGCCGGAAGCCGAGGCCGGACCGAAGGCCGAGGGCGAGACCGGACCGGAGACAAAGGCCGAAGCCGAGACCACGACCGTGCCGGACTCCGAGGCCAG